>NZ_JABWQR010000060.1:0-7126 GCF_014270125.1 Pseudomonas sp. SWRI99
GCTGGACGTTCTGTAATCCCGAGCCTGTCGCGATGATGGGCTAATGTGGGAGCGAGCCTGCTCGCGAAGGCGTCAGCCCGGACAACACAACTGTCAGATTTAGTCTTCCAGCAGCTCTTCAGCCTGACCGAGGATGTTTTCCAGGGTAAAGCCGAACTCTTCGAACAGTGCCGAAGCCGGCGCCGACTCACCGTAGGTGGTCATGCCGATCACGCGACCTTCCAGGCCCACGTACTTGAACCAGAAGTCGGCGTGGGCCGCTTCGATGGCGATACGTGCGCTGACCTGCAATGGCAGCACCGCCTGCTTGTATTCCGCATCCTGAGCATCGAACGCGCTGGTGCATGGCATCGACACCACGCGCACCTTGCGGCCCTGTTCGGTCAGTTTGTCGAAGGCCTGAACGGCCAGACCGACTTCCGAACCGGTGGCGATCAGGATCAGCTCAGGCTCGCCTGCGCAGTCCTTGAGTACGTAACCACCACGGCTGATGTTGGCAATCTGGCCGGCATCACGTTCCTGGTGCTGCAGGTTCTGCCGCGAGAAGATCAGCGCCGACGGGCCGTCCTTGCGCTCCAGGGCGTTTTTCCAGGCCACCGCCGATTCCACGGCATCGGCTGGACGCCAGGTGTCGAGGTTCGGTGTGCTGCGCAGGCTGGTCAGTTGCTCGATCGGCTGGTGCGTCGGGCCGTCTTCGCCCAGACCGATGGAGTCGTGGGTGTAGACGTGGATTACTCGCTTCTTCATCAATGCCGACATGCGCACCGCGTTGCGCGCGTATTCCATGAACATCAGGAAGGTCGCGCCGTAAGGCACCAGACCGCCGTGCAGGGCAACGCCGTTCATGATTGCGGTCATGCCGAACTCGCGCACGCCGTAATACATGTAGTTGCCGCTGGCGTCTTCAGCGTTGACGCCTTTGCAGCCTTTCCACAAGGTCAGGTTGGAGCCGGCCAGGTCAGCCGAACCGCCGAGCATTTCCGGCAGCAGCGGGCCGAACGCATTGAGGGTGTTCTGGCTGGCTTTGCGGCTGGCGATGGTTTCGCCCTTGGCCGCGACTTCGGCGATGTAGGCCGAGGCTTTTTCCGAGAAGTCGGCCGGCAGTTCGCCGCTCAGGCGACGGATCAGCTCATTGGCTTCGGTCGGGAACGCTGCGGAGTAGGCAGCGAAACGCTGGTCCCACTCGGCTTCAGCGGCGCGACCTTTTTCCTTGGCGTCCCACTCGGCATAGATCTCGGCCGGGATTTCGAACGGGCCGTAGTTCCAGTTCAGCGCCTGGCGGGTCAGGGCGATTTCCGCGTCACCCAACGGGGCGCCGTGGCAATCTTCCTTGCCCTGCTTGTTCGGCGAGCCGAAACCGATGGTGGTCTTGCAGCAGATCAGGGTGGGTTGTGCGCTCTTGCGCGCGGTTTCGATGGCGGTCTTGATCTCTTCAGGATCGTGGCCGTCGACGTTGCGGATGACCTGCCAGTTGTAGGCTTCGAAACGCTTCGGCGTGTCATCGGTGAACCAGCCTTCGACTTCGCCGTCGATGGAAATGCCGTTGTCATCATAGAAGGCGATCAGCTTGCCCAGGCCCAGCGTGCCGGCCAGGGAGGCGACTTCGTGGGAAATGCCTTCCATCATGCAGCCATCACCGAGGAACACGTAGGTGTGGTGATCAACGATGTTATGACCAGGACGGTTGAACTGCGCGCCCATGACTTTTTCCGCCAGCGCGAAACCGACGGCGTTGGCCAGCCCCTGACCCAGCGGGCCGGTGGTGGTTTCGACGCCCGGGGTGTAACCGAATTCCGGATGGCCCGGGGTGCGGCTGTGCAGCTGACGGAACTGCTTGAGGTCGTCGATCGACAGGTCGTAACCGGTCAGGTGCAGCAGCGAGTAGATCAACATCGAACCGTGACCGTTGGACAGCACGAAGCGGTCACGGTCGGCGAACGATGGGTTGCTCGGGTTGTGCTTGAGGTAGTCGCGCCAAAGCACTTCGGCGATATCTGCCATACCCATGGGGGCACCGGGATGGCCGCTGTTGGCTTTTTGCACGGCATCCATGCTGAGGGCACGAATGGCGTTGGCACGCTCACGACGGCTAGGCATCGCTGATCTCCTGGGTGTGAATAGATTGAAACGGAAAAAAGGAGGGCATTTTCCCTCACCCAAGCGCCTCGGGGCAATGACAGATAGTCATCGGCAGGCGTTTTTCCCGTGGTTGGCGACGGTTTCGACAGGTGAAACCTTTCCGCTACGGGTTTGTAGAGTTAACCGTTTCGTGAGAAGTGCCATTTATCGAGCAATATCAAAACTTTTTGATATTGACCTTGCGATGCTTTCTCGCCGTCACTAGACTGCGGCCCTATGAATTTACGCGTGCCTTCCATTCGCCACGACGATTGCGACGAGCTGGCGGCCCTGTGCAAGGCCGGCGGCGATCCGCTGCGGCTGAATGTCTTGCGCGCGCTGGCCAACGATTCGTTTGGTGTATTGGAGCTGGCGCAGATTTTCGGCATTGGCCAGTCGGGCATGAGTCATCACCTTAAAGTGCTGGCGCAAGCCGACCTGGTAGCGACACGCCGTGAAGGCAACGCGATTTTTTACCGCCGCGCCCTGCCCCACACCGAATTGCTCGGCGGCAAATTGCATGCTGCATTGTTAGAAGAAGTCGACAATCTGGCTTTGCCGGATGACGTGCAATCACGGATCGAACAGGTCCATGGACAACGTGCCGCCGCCAGCCAGGACTTTTTCGCCCGGGTTGCGGAAAAATTCCGTGCCCAGCAGGATTTGATCGCCGGCCTGCCGCAGTACCGCGATAGCGTGCTGGCCCTGCTCGACAAGCTGAATTTCAATGGCGCTGCCACGGCCATCGAAGTCGGCCCCGGTGACGGCGCTTTTCTGCCCGAACTGGCGCGCCGCTTCCACGCAGTGACGGCACTGGACAACAGCCCGGCGATGCTCGAACTGGCGCGTCAGGTCTGCGAACGTGAACAGCTGGCTAACGTCAGCCTGCAACTGGCCGATGCATTGAATGGCTCAAGCCTTCAGGCCGATTGCGTGGTGTTGAACATGGTGTTGCACCATTTCGCCGCCCCGGCCGATGCGCTCAGGCACATGGCCGACCTGCTGCAACCGGGCGGTAGCCTGCTCGTGACAGAGTTATGTAGCCACAACCAGAGTTGGGCCAGGGAGGCCTGCGGTGATCTGTGGTTGGGGTTTGAACAGGACGATCTGGCCCGTTGGGCCACCGCTGCGGGACTCGTTCCCGGGGAAAGCCTCTATGTAGGCTTACGTAATGGTTTCCAGATTCAGGTTCGCCACTTTCAGCGACCGGCTGGCGACACTCACCATCGGTAAATTCAGGAAAACATCGAGATGAGCGAATACTCCCTCTTCACCTCCGAGTCCGTGTCTGAAGGACATCCGGACAAAATCGCCGACCAGATTTCCGATGCGGTGCTGGACGCCATTATTGCCCAGGACAAACACGCCCGCGTGGCTGTGGAAACCCTGGTCAAGACCGGCGTGGCCATCGTTGCCGGTGAAGTGACCACCAGCGCCTGGGTCGACCTGGAGCAGATCGTTCGTGACGTGATCTGCGACATCGGTTACACCAGCTCCGAAGTCGGCTTCGACGGCGCGACCTGCGGCGTGATGAACATCATCGGCAAGCAGTCCCCCGACATCAACCAGGGTGTTGACCGTGCCAAACCTGAAGATCAGGGCGCCGGCGACCAGGGCCTGATGTTCGGCTACGCCAGCAACGAAACCGACGTGCTGATGCCAGCGCCGATCACGTTCTCGCATCAGCTTGTACAAAGGCAAGCCGAAGCGCGCAAGTCGGGCCTGCTGCCTTGGCTGCGTCCGGACGCCAAGTCGCAAGTGACCTGCCGTTACGAAGGCGGCAAGGTGGTCGGTATCGACGCCGTGGTTCTGTCGACCCAGCACAACCCTGAAGTGTCGTACAAAGACCTGCGCGAAGGCGTGATGGAGCTGATCGTCAAGCACGTACTGCCTGCCGAACTGCTGAGCAAAGACACCCAGTTCCACATCAACCCGACCGGCCAGTTCATCATTGGCGGTCCGGTAGGCGACTGCGGCCTGACCGGTCGCAAGATCATCGTCGACAGCTACGGCGGCATGGCCCGTCACGGCGGCGGCGCGTTCTCCGGCAAGGATCCATCGAAGGTGGACCGTTCGGCTGCCTACGCTGGCCGTTACGTTGCCAAGAACATCGTCGCGGCCGGCCTGGCCGAGCGCTGCGAGATTCAGGTTTCCTACGCGATCGGTGTGGCCCAGCCTACCTCGATCTCGCTGAACACCTTCGGCACCGGCAAGATCAGCGATGACAAGATCATCAAACTGGTGCGTGAAGTGTTCGACCTGCGTCCTTACGCAATCACCACCATGCTCGACCTGCTGCACCCGATGTACCAGGAAACCGCAGCCTACGGCCACTTCGGCCGCGCGCCGCAGACCAAGACCGTTGGCGAAGACAGCTTCACCACGTTCACCTGGGAAAAAACCGACCGCGCCGACGCCCTGCGTTCTGCCGCTGGCCTGTAATTCCCTGGCTGCATAAAAGCCCCGCACGGTTCGCGCCGTGCGGGGCTTTTTCATGCCTGAATACAACCTTTAATTCACGCTGGCCTCTGTGGGAGCGAGCCTGCTCGCGAAGGGGCCCGCACTCGCGACATCAATTCTGCAACCGGAAACACCTCGAAAAACACCCACACACCGCCTTG
Organism: Pseudomonas sp. SWRI99; assembly: GCF_014270125.1. Classification (NCBI taxonomy): domain Bacteria; kingdom Pseudomonadati; phylum Pseudomonadota; class Gammaproteobacteria; order Pseudomonadales; family Pseudomonadaceae; genus Pseudomonas; species Pseudomonas sp. SWRI99. Next base: position 4,740 of record NZ_JABWQR010000060.1, read on the forward strand.
CAAATCCTCACCTACCCTTCAAACATTCCCCCTGAGCAAGGACGCTCACAATGCTCGTCACGCTGCGCTTGTTATTGGTTTTTCTGCTGGCACACATCGCGCTCGCCGCCCACGCCAACTGTCCCAACTGGCCCCGCCCACAAGCCCAACGCGAAATCATCACCCTGCAAAACCAGATCGACCAATGGAACGACGCCTACCACCGCGAAGGCCGCTCACTGGTCGCCGACGAGCTTTACGACCAGGCCCTGTCGCGGCTGAGCGAATGGCGCAACTGCTTCCAACAACCCTCATCAGAGCAGCCTTTGCGCACGGCGTCAGGCTCGGTTGTACACCCGACCCCACACACCGGCCTGGATAAACTCCATAAAGCCGAGGAGGTGGGTCGCTGGCTGCGTGATCGCCGAGACGTCTGGGTGCAACCCAAAGTCGACGGCGTTGCCATCACGTTGATCTATCGCCAGGGAGTATTGCAGCAGGCCATCAGTCGCGGTGACGGTGTCAGCGGCCAGGACTGGACCCTCTCCGCGCACAGGATCGCTACCATTCCACAACGGCTGACGCAGCCACAAGACCTGCAGGTGCAGGGCGAGCTCTACTGGCGACTGAACGACCATGTGCAAGCGCAATCGGGCAGCGTCAATGCCCGCGCAACGGTCGCAGGTCTGATGGGGCGAAAATCCCTCGCGGCCGAAGACGCCGCCGGGATCGGCCTGTTCGTCTGGGACTGGCCGCAGGGCCCTTCAAATCTGCCTGAGCGATTGTCCGCACTGGCGGCGCTGGGGTTCGCCACGACCGAGCCGTACACCCATCCGATCCGCGAGTTTGCCGATGCGCAAAAATGGCGCGAGCACTGGTATCGCTCACCGTTGCCGTTTGCCAGTGACGGTGTGGTGCTGCGCCAGAATCAGCGCCCGCCCGCCGAACGCTGGCAGGCACGCGCACCGTACTGGACGATCGCCTGGAAATATCCATTTGCCCAGGCGCTGGCTGAAGTGCGCAAGGTGCACTTCAAGGTCGGCCGAACCGGACGTATCACCCCGGTGCTGGAGCTTGTGCCGGTCAAGCTGGACGATCGTGAAATCAGACGAGTCAGCGTCAGCTCGCTCAAACGCTGGCTGACACTCGACGCGCGTCCTGGCGATCAGGTGGCAATCAGCCTGGCCGGCCTGACCATCCCGCGACTCGACAGCGTGGTGCTGCGCGCCAGCGAGCGAGCCGATCTCTTCGTCCCCGGCGCCAGTGACTACCACGCCTTGAGCTGCTGGCAACCGACGCCCGGATGTGAGACCCAGTTTCTCGCGCGCCTGACCTGGCTCAGTGGCAAGCAGGGCCTGGCCATGCCGCATGTCGGGCGCGGCACCTGGGAGAAACTTCTCGAAACAGGCCGTCTGAACAACCTGCTGGATTGGTTGACCCTCGATGCGCCAGAGCTTGCTAACATTGCCGGCTTCGGCGAGCGCAGCAGCGCGCGTCTAATGCACAGTTTTCAGAGCGCCCGGCAACAGCCGTTCGCTCAATGGTTGAAAGCGCTGGGACTGCCACCGACCGGGCAGGCCCGACTCCCCGATTCGTGGCAGGCGCTGGTACAACGTGACACCGAACAATGGCAGGCAGAAGCCGGCATCGGCCCGGGGCGCGCGGCGCAATTGCGTGCATTCCTGCGCGATCCGCAGGTGCTGGCCTTGAGCGAAACCTTACACGCCGCCGGAATCGACGGTTTCTGAACATGCACGCCCGGCACGCCGGGAACCCACGGCGGACAAGGCGCTCCAACTGCGCAGTGCCTGACCAGCCGATTGCCTTTGCACATGGAGCTATTATGAAATTTCTCACACCGCTCGCCCTGCTGACCCTTTGCGGCGTAATGGCCGCCCCGGTAATGGCGGAAGAAGACGGCCCGGGCCTGACCGGCTGCGCGGCCAAGAAGCAGGGCATCATCAATCAGATCGAACAGGCCAAGTCGCGCGGCAACCTGGAGCAGCAGGCAGGCCTGGAAACCGCGCTGCGTGAAGTGACCGAGCACTGCACCGACGCCGGTCTGAAGAAAGAACGCGAAAACAAAGTGCTTGAGGCCAAGCATGAGGTGAGCCAGCGCCAGGCCGATCTCGACAAAGCCATGAAGAAAGGCGATCCGGAGAAAATCAACAAGCGCAAGGAGAAGCTGGCCGAGTCGCGCAAGGAACTGCAGGAAGCGCTGGATCAGATCGACAAGTAATGGCGGGGCCCTGTGGCAAGGGGGGCTTGCTCCCGCTCGGCGGCGCCCTGTGGCAAGGGAGCTTGCTCCCGCTCGGCGGCGCCCCTGTGGCGAGGGAGCTTGCTCCCGCTCGGCGGCGCCCCTGTGGCGAGGGAGCTTGCTCCCGCTCGGCGGCGCCCCTGTGGCGAGG
>NZ_JABWQR010000061.1:2500-5675 GCF_014270125.1 Pseudomonas sp. SWRI99
AAGACGTGGTAGCCTGCGAAAAGCTTCGGGGAGTCGGCAAACAGACTTTGATCCGGAGATGTCTGAATGGGGGAACCCAGCCATCATAAGATGGTTATCTTGTACTGAATACATAGGTGCAAGAGGCGAACCAGGGGAACTGAAACATCTAAGTACCCTGAGGAAAAGAAATCAACCGAGATTCCCTTAGTAGTGGCGAGCGAACGGGGACCAGCCCTTAAGTGGCTTTGAGATTAGCGGAACGCTCTGGAAAGTGCGGCCATAGTGGGTGATAGCCCTGTACGCGAAAATCTCTTGGTCATGAAATCGAGTAGGACGGAGCACGAGAAACTTTGTCTGAATATGGGGGGACCATCCTCCAAGGCTAAATACTACTGACTGACCGATAGTGAACTAGTACCGTGAGGGAAAGGCGAAAAGAACCCCGGAGAGGGGAGTGAAATAGATCCTGAAACCGTATGCGTACAAGCAGTGGGAGCCCACTTTGTTGGGTGACTGCGTACCTTTTGTATAATGGGTCAGCGACTTATTTTCAGTGGCGAGCTTAACCGAATAGGGGAGGCGTAGCGAAAGCGAGTCTTAATAGGGCGTCTAGTCGCTGGGAATAGACCCGAAACCGGGCGATCTATCCATGGGCAGGTTGAAGGTTGGGTAACACTAACTGGAGGACCGAACCGACTACCGTTGAAAAGTTAGCGGATGACCTGTGGATCGGAGTGAAAGGCTAATCAAGCTCGGAGATAGCTGGTTCTCCTCGAAAGCTATTTAGGTAGCGCCTCATGTATCACTGTAGGGGGTAGAGCACTGTTTCGGCTAGGGGGTCATCCCGACTTACCAAACCGATGCAAACTCCGAATACCTACAAGTGCCGAGCATGGGAGACACACGGCGGGTGCTAACGTCCGTCGTGAAAAGGGAAACAACCCAGACCGTCAGCTAAGGTCCCAAAGTTATGGTTAAGTGGGAAACGATGTGGGAAGGCTTAGACAGCTAGGAGGTTGGCTTAGAAGCAGCCACCCTTTAAAGAAAGCGTAATAGCTCACTAGTCGAGTCGGCCTGCGCGGAAGATGTAACGGGGCTCAAACCATACACCGAAGCTACGGGTATCACCTTCGGGTGATGCGGTAGAGGAGCGTTCTGTAAGCCTGTGAAGGTGAGTTGAGAAGCTTGCTGGAGGTATCAGAAGTGCGAATGCTGACATGAGTAACGACAATGGGTGTGAAAAACACCCACGCCGAAAGACCAAGGTTTCCTGCGCAACGTTAATCGACGCAGGGTTAGTCGGTCCCTAAGGCGAGGCTGAAAAGCGTAGTCGATGGAAAACAGGTTAATATTCCTGTACTTCTGGTTATTGCGATGGAGGGACGGAGAAGGCTAGGCCAGCTTGGCGTTGGTTGTCCAAGTTTAAGGTGGTAGGCTGAGATCTTAGGTAAATCCGGGATCTTAAGGCCGAGAGCTGATGACGAGTTACCCTTTGGGTGACGAAGTGGTTGATGCCATGCTTCCAAGAAAAGCTTCTAAGCTTCAGGTAACCAGGAACCGTACCCCAAACCGACACAGGTGGTTGGGTAGAGAATACCAAGGCGCTTGAGAGAACTCGGGTGAAGGAACTAGGCAAAATGGCACCGTAACTTCGGGAGAAGGTGCGCCGGTGAGGGTGAAGGACTTGCTCCGTAAGCTCATGCCGGTCGAAGATACCAGGCCGCTGCGACTGTTTATTAAAAACACAGCACTCTGCAAACACGAAAGTGGACGTATAGGGTGTGACGCCTGCCCGGTGCCGGAAGGTTAATTGATGGGGTTAGCTAACGCGAAGCTCTTGATCGAAGCCCCGGTAAACGGCGGCCGTAACTATAACGGTCCTAAGGTAGCGAAATTCCTTGTCGGGTAAGTTCCGACCTGCACGAATGGCGTAACGATGGCGGCGCTGTCTCCACCCGAGACTCAGTGAAATTGAAATCGCTGTGAAGATGCAGTGTATCCGCGGCTAGACGGAAAGACCCCGTGAACCTTTACTATAGCTTTGCACTGGACTTTGAATTTGCTTGTGTAGGATAGGTGGGAGGCTTTGAAGCGTGGACGCCAGTTCGCGTGGAGCCATCCTTGAAATACCACCCTGGCAACTTTGAGGTTCTAACTCAGGTCCGTTATCCGGATCGAGGACAGTGTATGGTGGGTAGTTTGACTGGGGCGGTCTCCTCCTAAAGAGTAACGGAGGAGTACGAAGGTGCGCTCAGACCGGTCGGAAATCGGTCGTAGAGTATAAAGGCAAAAGCGCGCTTGACTGCGAGACAGACACGTCGAGCAGGTACGAAAGTAGGTCTTAGTGATCCGGTGGTTCTGTATGGAAGGGCCATCGCTCAACGGATAAAAGGTACTCCGGGGATAACAGGCTGATACCGCCCAAGAGTTCATATCGACGGCGGTGTTTGGCACCTCGATGTCGGCTCATCACATCCTGGGGCTGAAGCCGGTCCCAAGGGTATGGCTGTTCGCCATTTAAAGTGGTACGCGAGCTGGGTTTAGAACGTCGTGAGACAGTTCGGTCCCTATCTGCCGTGGACGTTTGAGATTTGAGAGGGGCTGCTCCTAGTACGAGAGGACCGGAGTGGACGAACCTCTGGTGTTCCGGTTGTCACGCCAGTGGCATTGCCGGGTAGCTATGTTCGGGAAAGATAACCGCTGAAAGCATCTAAGCGGGAAACTTGCCTCAAGATGAGATCTCACTGGAACCTTGAGTTCCCTGAAGGGCCGTCGAAGACTACGACGTTGATAGGTTGGGTGTGTAAGCGCTGTGAGGCGTTGAGCTAACCAATACTAATTGCCCGTGAGGCTTGACCATATAACACCCAAGCAATTTGCTTGCTTCGAGCTGAAAAGCGAAAGAGCGCCAGATTGCGGTGTGTGAAGACGAAATGAACCGAAAGTTTGAATCTCACGAAAACACCGAAAGCTGTCACATACCCAATTTGCTGAAGCGCGGCCATCTGGCCACGATTCGGTACCCGAATTTCTTGACGACCATAGAGCGTTGGAACCACCTGATCCCATCCCGAACTCAGCAGTGAAACGATGCATCGCCGATGGTAGTGTGGGGTTTCCCCATGTGAGAGTAGGTCATCGTCAAGATTAAATTCCGAAACCCCAATTGCGAAAGCAGTTGGGGTTTTGTTTT
>NZ_JABWQR010000062.1:0-4442 GCF_014270125.1 Pseudomonas sp. SWRI99
CTGACGTTGACCGCGACCAACAACATTGTTGAAGGCGGCCAGATCACTTACACCGCGACGCTGACCAACCCGGCGCAGACACCGGTCACCGTCACCCTGTCGAATGGCTCGACCATCACCATTGCCGCCGGTGAAACCGTCGGCACCGTCAACGTGCCAACTGCCGCCAACGACGTTTACAACAATGGCAGCACTGTCAGCACCACCATCACTGGTGCCACCAGCGGCAATTTCGAAAACCTGGTGCCAAGCAACACGCCTGCGGTCACCACGATTACTGATTCGGTGGATAACACCGGCCTGAGCCTTAGCGCCACTGGCTCGGTGGTCGAGGGTGGTTCGATCGTTTACACCGCGACCCTGACCAATCCGGCGGGCACGCCTGTCACCGTGACCCTGAGCAACGGCTCGGTGATTACCATCGATGCGGGCAAGACCACCGGCACCGTGACCGTTCCGGCCCCGGCTGATGACGTCTATAAAGATGCCGGCCAGATCGAAGTCACGATCAAGGACGCGAGCGGCGGCAACTTCGAGAACCTGGTGCCGAGCACCAACCCTGCGGTGACTGAAATCACCGATACCGTCGACACCTCGACGGTGAAACTGAGCGCTGACACCTCGGTCGCCGAAGGCGGCACCGTCACCTACACCGCCACGGTCGGCGCGCCAGTCACCGGTTCGCCTGTCGTTGTGACCCTGGCTAACGGTCAGAGCATCACCATCGGTGTCGGCCAGACCACCGGCAGCGTGACCACCACCGCACCAAACGATGCGCTGGCCGGCAATGCCGCGCTGACCAATTCGATCACCAACGTCAGCGGCGGTAACTACGAAAATCTGGTCGCCGATAAAACGCCTGTCTCCACCGCGGTGACCGACGTTACCGACACCACCAGCTTGTCGCTGTCCGCGACCGGCACCGTGGCCGAAGGTGGCCAGATCACCTACACGGCGACCTTGAGCAACCCGGCCGGTACACCGGTCACCGTGAATCTGAGCAATGGCTCGGTGATCACTATCGAGGCCGGCAAGACCACCGGTACCGTGACCGTCGACGCACCGAAGGACGACGTCTATAAGGACGCCGGAAAAGTCGAAGTCAGCATCAAGGATGCCACGGGCGGCAACTTCGAAAACCTCGTCCCGAACGCCACGCCAGCGGTGACCGATGTCACCGATACCGTCGACACCTCGACGGTGAAATTGACGGCTGACACCTCGGTTGCCGAAGGCGGGACCGTCACTTACACCGCTACCGTAGGTGCGCCAGTGACCGGCTCGCCAGTCGTCGTGACATTGGCCAACGGTCAGAACATCACCATCGCTGTCGGCCAGACTACCGGCACCGTGACCTTCACCGCACCGAACGATGCGCTGACTGGTCAGGCTTCGCTGAGCAATTCGATCACCAACGTGACCGGTGGCAATTTCGAAAACCTCGTCGCCGACAAAACTCCGGTCAGCACTGCTGTTACCGATACCGTCGACACCACCAACCTGTCGCTGTCCGCGACCGGTTCCGTGGCCGAGGGTGGTCAGATTACGTACACCGCAACCCTGACCAATGCCGCTGGCTCGCCAGTGACCGTGACCTTGTCCAACGGCGCTGTGATTACCATTGAAGCCGGGAAAACCAGCGGCACCGTAACGGTTCCGGCGCCAACCGATGACGTCTACAAAGACGCTGGTTCGGTTCAGGCCACGATCAGCAGCGCCACCGGCGGCAACTTCGAAAACCTGGTGCCAAGCACTACGCCAGCCGTGACGACGGTCACCGACACCATCGATACCTCGACCGTCAAACTGACAGCCGATACCTCGGTGGCTGAAGGCGGCACCATCACTTACACCGCTACCGTCGGCGCGCCGGTCACCGGCTCGCCTGTCGTCGTGACCCTGGCCAACGGTCAGAACATCACCATCGAAGTCGGCAAAACCAGCGGCACCGTGACCTTCACCGCGCCGAACGATGCATTGACCGGTCAGGCGTCGCTTAGCAATTCGATCACCAACGTGACCGGTGGCAATTTCGAAGACCTCGTTGCCGACAAAACTCCGGTCAGCACTGCTGTGACTGATACCGTCGACACCACCAACCTGTCGCTGAGCGCGACCGGGTCCGTGGCCGAGGGCGGTCAGATCACTTACACCGCGACGTTGACCAACGCCGCCGGTTCGCCAGTCACTGTGACCTTGTCCAACGGCGCCACCATCACCATCGAAGCAGGCAAAACCACTGGCACCGTGACTGTTCCAGCACCAACCGATGACGTCTACAAAGACGCAGGTTCCGTGCAGGCCACGATCAGCAACGCCACCGGTGGCAACTTCGAAAACCTGGTGCCAAGCACCGCGCCAGCCGTGACAACCGTCACCGACACCATTGATACCTCGACGGTGAAACTGACCGCTGACACCTCCGTGGCCGAAGGCGGGACCGTCACGTACACCGCGACGGTTGGCGCGCCAGTGACCGGTTCGCCCGTGGTGGTGGCCCTGGCTAATGGTCAGCAGATCACTATCGAAGTCGGCAAGACTACCGGCAGCGTGACCTCCACCGCGCCAAACGATGCGCTGACTGGTCAGGCTTCGCTGAGCAACTCGATTACCAACGTCACTGGCGGTAACTTCGAAAACCTCGTCGCCGACAAGACCCCGGTCAACACAACCGTGACTGATACCGTCGACACCACCAACCTGTCGCTGAGCGCGACCGGGTCCGTGGCCGAGGGCGGTCAGATCACTTACACCGCAACCCTGACCAATGCCGCTGGCTCGCCAGTGACCGTGACATTGTCCAACGGCGCCACCATTACCATCGAAGCCGGCAAAACCACTGGCACCGCGACTGTTCCCGCACCAACCGATGACGTCTACAAAGACGCCGGTTCGGTTCAGGCAACGATCAGCAGCGCCACCGGCGGTAACTTCGAAAATCTCGTGCCGAGCAATGTTCCGGCTGTGACGAATGTCACCGACACCATCGATACCTCGACCGTCAAACTGACGGCTGATACCAGCGTTGCCGAAGGCGGGACCGTCACGTACACCGCGACGGTTGGCGCGCCAGTGACCGGTTCACCTGTCGTTGTGACATTGGCCAATGGTCAGAACATCACCATCGAAGTCGGCAAAACCACCGGCAGCGTGACCTTCACCGCACCGAATGACGCGTTGACCGGTCAGGCTTCGCTGAGCAACTCGATCACCAACGTCACTGGTGGTAACTTCGAAAACCTCGTCGCTGACAAAACTCCGGTCAGCACCACCGTGACCGACACTGTCGACACCACCAACCTGTCGCTGTCCGCGACGGGCACAGTGGCTGAAGGTGGGCAGATCACTTACACCGCGACGTTGACCAACGCCGCTGGCTCGCCAGTGACCGTGACGTTAAGCAACGGCGCTGTGATTACAATCGAAGCGGGCAAAACCACTGGCACCGTGACTGTTCCCGCACCGTCCGATGACGTTTACAAAGACGCCGGCAGTATCGAGGCGACCATCAAGAGTGCGACTGGCGGCGACTTCGAAAACCTGGTCACCAGCACAGCGCCAGCCGTGACCACTGTCAATGACACTGTCGATACCTCCACCGTGTCGCTGAGCGCCACTGCTAACGTCGCCGAAGGCGAAACAGTGGTCTACACCGCGACCGTGACCGCGCCAGTGACCGGTTCGCCGGTCATCGTCAGCCTGTCCAACGGCCAGACCATCACCATCGCCGTCGGCGAAACCACCGGCAGCGTGAACTATGTCGCGCCGAACAGCCCGTTGGCGGGCGGCAGCTCGCTGAGCGTAACCATCGACGGCGCCACTGGCGGCAACTTCGAAAAACTCGTGGTCGACGGTAAGGCCGCCGACACCGTGGTTTCCGATACCACCGACATTACCAACCTGAACCTGACCGCGAGCGATTCGGTGGCCGAAGGTGGCCAGATCACCTACACCGCGACGCTGACCAACCCGGCCGGCACACCGGTGACCGTGACCCTGTCGAACGGCGCGACGATCACCATCGACGCGGGTAAAACCGCAGGCGCCGTGACTGTCGATGCACCGAAGGACGACGTCTACAAGGACGCCGGCAAGGTCGAAGTGACGATCACGGACGCGACAGGCGGCAACTTCGAAAGTCTGGTGCCTAGCCCGGTTCCAGCCGTAACCAACGTCACCGACACCATCGATACCTCGACGGTGGAATTGACGGCTGACACCAGCGTTGCCGAAGGCGGCACCGTCACCTACACCGCGACGGTTGGCGCGCCAGTAACCGGTTCGCCCGTGGTGGTGGCCCTGGCTAATGGTCAGCAGATCACTATCGAAGTCGGCAAGACTACCGGCAGCGTGACCTTCACCGCCCCGAACGATGCGCTGACTGGTCAGGCTTCACTGAGCAACTCGATTACCAACGTGACCGGCGGTAACTTCGAAAACCT
>NZ_JABWQR010000063.1:0-3997 GCF_014270125.1 Pseudomonas sp. SWRI99
GACCGACCGCTATCGCGAGCAGGCTCACTCCTACAAGGGTGCAGCGTCACGGCCTCTATTTGGTGCATGACATATTCTTCACGCACCAAAACCTTTCAGAATTCTCCCGCCTGTTGAAAGATCAAGCGCACGCCGACAGCCATTTCCTACGTCCCGTCGGATTGGCGCGGCCCTTGCTCTAGCCTGAGCATTGTCCATTGCCGGAAGCTTCCCGATGCTGGTGATTCACCGCAGAATCGACCCTCAACCCGTCTGGGCCGCCGAATTGCACCTGACCTTCGAGGCGCGCAGCAAAAGCCGTTTGCGCTGTTTCAGTGCCGAGGGCGAAGACGTCGGGTTGTTTTTGGAGCGCGGCCAGCCGCCGCTGTATGACGGCGAGTGCCTGCAGGCCGAAGACGGCCGCATCGTCCGCGTCTGCGCGCGCCCTGAACAACTGTTGCACGTGACCTGCGCCAACGCGTTTGAACTGACTCGCGCGGCGTACCACCTGGGCAACCGTCACGTTGCCCTGCAAGTCGGTGACGGCTGGCTGCGGCTGCTCGACGATTACGTACTCAAGGCAATGCTTGAACAGCTCGGTGCGCAGGTCGAAGCCATCGAGGCGCCCTTCCAGCCGGAGCACGGCGCCTATGGGGGCGGCCATCATCATTCACGCCACGGCGACGAAGATTTCAATTACGCGCCGAAACTCCACCAGTTCGGCGTGCGCCTGTGAATCCGGCCTGGGCGCTGCTGCGTCTGGCCAGTCCACAGCTGCCGATTGGCGGCTACAGCTATTCCCAAGGTCTGGAAATGGCGGTGGATAACGGCCGGGTGAACAACCCGGACAGCGCCCGACGCTGGATCGGCGATCAACTGCTGCTGAATCTCGCGCGCTTCGAAGCACCGTTATTGCTGGCGCATTGTCAGGCGGCGGCGGACGAAGACTGGGCCGAACTGCGGCAACTCTGCGAGAGCCACCGTGCCAGCCGCGAAACCCGCGAATTGCATCTGGAGAGCCGCCAGATGGGCTATTCGTTGCAGCAACTGCTCAACGGTTTGCCGGAACTCGACGCGCCCGCCCGCGACTTTCTCGAACAGACCTGCGAACCGCATCTGGCCCTGTGCTGGGCCTTGGCCGCGCGCGCCTGGGGTATCAGCCCACAGGACGCTCTCGCCGCATGGCTGTGGAGCTGGCTGGAAAACCAGCTCGCCGTGCTGATGAAAACCCTGCCACTGGGCCAGCAAGCCGCTCAGCGCCTGACCAGCGAACTGCTGCCGCTGTTGCAACAGGCGCAGCAGGGCGCCACCCGAATCAATCCCGAACACATCGGCAGCGCCGCTTTCGGCCTGTCGCTGGCGTGCATGGCCCATGAGCGCCAGTACAGCCGGCTCTTCCGCTCTTAGGCCCTTTATTTTGGAGAATAAAATGCACACCCAACCTCTGCGCGTCGGCATCGGCGGCCCGGTCGGTTCCGGCAAGACCGCATTAACCCTGGCTTTGTGCCTGGCACTGCGCGAGCGCTACAACCTTGCCGTGGTCACCAACGACATCTACACCCGCGAGGACGCCGACTTTCTGGTGCGCAACGAAGCCCTCGCGCCCGAGCGCATCATCGGCGTGGAAACCGGCGGCTGCCCGCACACGGCGATCCGCGAAGACGCCTCAATCAACCTCGAAGCGGTCGATCAACTGAACCGACGTTTTCCGGGGCTGGATCTGATTTTGGTGGAGTCGGGCGGTGACAATCTCTCGGCGACCTTCAGCCCGGAGTTGTCCGACCTGACCATTTATGTGATCGACGTTTCCGCCGGCGACAAGCTGCCGCGCAAGGGCGGGCCGGGCATCTGCAAATCCGACTTGCTGGTGATCAACAAGATCGACCTCGCGCCACTGGTGGGCGCCTCGCTGGAAATGATGGACAGCGACACCCGGCGCATGCGCAACGGCAAGCCGTTCGTGTTCAGCAACCAGAAAACCGGTCAGGGCCTGGACGAGATCATTGCCTTCATCGAACGCCAGGGTCTGCTGACAGCGGCCTGATTTCAGTTATCAACAAGGAAGCGTAGCCATGACACTCAAACACCTTCTTGGCGCTGCGGCGCTGCTGCTGACACCGGCGCTGGCCTTTGCTCATCCGGGGCATGGCGACAGCGGCCTCCTCGCGGGCATCGGCCACCCGATCGGCGGGCTCGACCATTTGCTGGCAATGCTGGCCGTCGGTTTATGGGCGGCGCAGCAACAAGGCGCGGCGCGCTGGGCGCTGCCGTGCACTTTTGTCGGCACCATGCTGCTGGGCGGTTTGCTCGGTTTTGAAGGGCTTGAGTTGCCGGCGCTGGAGAGCGGGATCGCCGCTTCGGTATTGGCGCTGGGCCTGGCCGTGGCACTGGCGGTGCGTCCGCCGCTGGTGATGGCAGTGGCAGCGACGGCGCTGTTTGCACTGTTCCATGGCGTGGCGCACGGGCTGGAGTTGCCGCAGATGAGCAATCCGTGGGCGTATGCGGCCGGGTTTGTTGTGGCGACGGCGGTGTTGCATGCGCTGGGTTATGGCGTAGTGCGTGTTCTGCCCGTGGCCGCTGCACCGCTGGTGCGGTTGGCGGGTGCAGCTTCGGCGGCGACCGGCGTCTGGTTGTTGGCAGGATGATTTTTTAGCGCCTGCACTGGCCTCTTCGCGAGCAGGCTCGCTCCCACAGTGGATTTGTGGCGTATACAAAACCTGTGGGAGCGAGCCTGCTCGCGAAGGCGGTCTGACAGACACCGCGTCTCATCAGGCTGCCGCTCTGCTACCATGTCGCGCAATCGCCCCAGCCCGTGACGACGCCCGCCCATGCCCCACGCTTGCCGCTCCACCACCCAGCCCGAATTGACCGCCCTGTTCGGCGATGTGCAACAGCACTTCCTCAACGTGATCGTGCCGCTGTGGCAAGGCCCGGGCTGGAACGCCGACATGGCGCTACCGTACGAGGCACTGGACGCCACGCACCAACCATTGCCAGCGCAACGCTACCGGGCGATGGCCTGTGCGCGGCAGTTGTATCTGTTTTCCAGTCTGATCGGGGTTGTGAATAACGCTGAAGTCCGTGCGGCGGCGTTGTTCCGGTCCTTGCAACGGCACTTCCACGATGCCGAGCACGGTGGCTGGTTCTACAGCATCGATGCCCAAGGCAAACCGTTGGACGCGCGCAAAGATCTCTATACCCACGCTTTCATCCTGTTTGCCTGCGCGCATTTCTGGCAGAAGTCCGGCGATCCGCTGGTCGAGTCGACGTTGAACGCCGCCCTTGAAATCATCGGTCGACGCTTCGCTACCGGCGATGGCCTGTACGAAGCATGCCTTGAGCGCGACTGGATCACCCTGCAGACCGGCCCGCTGCAAAACCCGTTGATGCACCTGGCCGAAGCCTTTCTGGCGACCCTCGCCGTGCGTGAAGACCCGCAGACGCAAAAGGCGCTGCTTGAGTTATGCACAGCCATGCACAAGCATTTTGTCGATCCGCAATATGGCGTGCTGATGGAGAAGCCGCTGGGCGCTGTGGATAACTGGTACGAGCCGGGGCATCAGTTCGAGTGGTATTTCCTGCTGCAATCGTCGGCGCTGTTGCGTGGCTCCAAGCTGCATGGTGCGCTGGATCGAGCGTTTGCCTTTACCGAGCAGTATGGCGTGCTGCAATCGTGCGGCGCGGTGCGGGCGACGCTCGATCTGGAAGGTAATGGACGGCCGAGGGACTCGACGCAGCGGATCTGGGCCCAAGCCGAATACCTGCGCGCGCTGACGTTGCGCGCTGGCAGCGAAGCGGTGGTGTTGCGCCAGTTGCAGGCGTTGCGGCAGCGGTTTCTGCATGCTGGCGGGTGGCATGAATGCCGGGATGAAAACGGCGAGGTCAGTCGCAAGGACATGCCTTCGACCACGCCTTATCACTTGGCGACTTGCTACAGCGGACTGGCTGAATATCTGCGCTAACCTGATGGCAAAAGGGATTTACTGTGGCGAGGGGATTTATCCCCGCTGGGGCGCGC
>NZ_JABWQR010000064.1:0-1345 GCF_014270125.1 Pseudomonas sp. SWRI99
CCTGGATTACACGCCCACCGGGCTGATCCGCGAGGAAAGCGGCTTCGACGGGCGACGCACCGCTTACGCCTACGACCTAAACGGTCAGTTGCTGGAAAAGACCGAGTTCGGTGAGCACGGTTTGACGCTGGTCACCCAGTACCAGCGCGACGCGGCGGGAAGGTTGCAGGTCAGGACCCTGCCCGACGGGGTGAAAGTTCGTTATGACTACGACCGCCTCGGCCGACTGATCGCGGTCGATGACGGCCAGGACCACCCGCTGGCCTTCGAATACGACCGCCAGGACCGGCTGATCACCGAACATCAGGGCTGGGGCACCCTGCGCTACACCTACGACGCCTGCGGCCAGCTCAAGCGGATGCGCCTGCCGGACAACAGCCGGCTCGATTATCACTACGCCAAGGGCGGTGCGCTAAAAGCCATCGACCTCAACGGCACGCCGCTGACGCAGCATGTTTATCGGTCAGGGCGCGAGCAGCAACGCCAGCAAGGCCTGCTGCTCAGCGAATATGCCTACGACGATCAGGGGCGCTTGCTCGCCCACGCTGTGGGTCATCAGCACGCGGCGCTGTATCGCCGCGATTATGCCTACAGCGCCAACGGCAACCTCGAGCACATTGCCGACAGCCGCCACGGCCAGCGCACCTACGGCTACGACGCCCTCGACCGACTGATTCGCGTGCGTCACTCGCGCGACGAACTGCCCGAATCCTTCGCCCACGACCCGGCCGGCAACCTGCTGATGCAGGACCGCCCGGGACCGGCGAAGGTCAAGGGCAACCGCCTGCTGATGCAGGGCGACCGCCACTACGACTACGACGCCTTCGGCAACCTGATCCGCGAACGTCGGGGCCACGGTCAGACCCTCGTCACCGAATACCGCTACGACTGCCAGCACCGCCTGATCGGCTTGACCCGCCCCGACGGCCAAACGGCCAGTTACCAATACGACGCCTTCGGCCGGCGCATCCGCAAAACCGTCAACGGCATCGCCACTGAGTTCTTCTGGCAGGGCGACCACCTCGTCGCCGAAAGCAGCCCAACCCAGTACCGCAGCTTCGTCTACGAACCCGGCACCTTCCGCCCCCTGGCCCTGCTCGACGGCAAAGGCCCGAAAAAGGCCTGCCCGTTCTACTACCAACTCGACCACCTCGGCACCCCGCAGGAACTCACCGACTACAGCGGCGAAATCGTCTGGTCGGCGCAATACGACGCCTACGGCAAAGTCGCCGCGGTGACCCTGGCCGGCGAAGAATACCTGGACCAGCCGCTGCGCTTTCAGGGGCAGTACTTCGATGCGGAAAGCGGGCTGCATTACAACCGGCATCGGTATTACGACCCGAGG
>NZ_JABWQR010000065.1:0-838 GCF_014270125.1 Pseudomonas sp. SWRI99
TGTGGGAGCTGGCTTGCCAGCGAAGAGGCCAGTCGCCTCAACGCAGAACCTTACTGACCAACCGCCACACTCGCCGGCGCCCGCGGCGGCGTGACAATGCTGCCCAGATCAATATTTTTCCACTCGGGCCTGGCGCCCAACCGCGCATTGAACCGGTAGTTGAAGGTGAATTCATCCGCCGTCACGAGGTTGTAGCCCATCAACTGCAGCAGCGTCGGGAAGTGGCTGGAACGGTTCTTGTTCGCCGCCAAATTGGCGGTGTCAGTAATGGCCCTTTCGCTGGCAAGCCAGCTCCCACAGGGACTGCGGTTGTCCACAAATTTTTGTGTCAGCAGCGGACAGTGTGGGAGCTGGCTTGCCAGCGAAGAGGCCAGTCGCCTCAACGCAGAACCTTACTGACCAACCGCCACACTCGCCGGCGCCCGCTGCGGCGTGACAATGCTGCCAAGATCAATATGTTTCCACTCAGGCCTGGCGCCCAACCGCGCATTGAACCGGTAGTTGAAGGTGAATTCATCCGCCGTCGGCACGCTCAGCGGTTTGCCATACACCGCCTCGATATTCGCCAGGTCGTAGCCCATCAACTGCAGCAGCGTCGGGAAGTGGCTGGAGCGGTCCTTGTTCGCCGCCAAATTGGCGGTGTCAGTATTGGCCCTTTCGCTGGCGAGCCAGCTCCCACAGGGATTGCGGTTGTCCACAAATTTTTGTGTCAGCAGCGGACAATGTGGGAGCTGGCTTGCCAGCGAAGAGGCCAGTCGCCTCAACGCAGAACCTTACTGACCAACCGCCACACTCGCCGGCGCCCGCGGCGGCGTGACAATGCTGCCCAGATCAATAT
>NZ_JABWQR010000066.1:0-644 GCF_014270125.1 Pseudomonas sp. SWRI99
GCGCCCTCGGCATTGCGCCGATAGATCCACACCGCCTCGCCACGGCAACGCTTGTAGAGAAAACCGTTGCGGTACTCGTAGGACGTTGGCGCATCGTCCGGCGGAATCAGCGCGATCAGCCGTCCGACCTCGTCGTAGCGGTATTCGGTGACCGCGCCCAAAGCATCCTGCTCGGCGATCAGCCGGCCCTGATTGTCATAGGCCTTGAGCTGTTCACCACCATCGGCTGCGACCTGCCGCACCAGCCGCGCACGCTCGTCGTGGACGTAGACCTCTTCGGTGCCATCGACGTAATGCACCGTCACGCTGGCGTCGTCATCGTTCCAGACGTAACGGGTGTTCATCTGCGAGAACGAGGCCCAGTGCCGCACGCAACGCGCCGCTTTGCCTGTTCGTTCCCACTCCCAGAAAAAACTCGCGCCGCCGGTCAGTTGCCGCTGCAGGATGACGTGGTGGTCGTCGTAGTCGTAGCGCTCGCTGTCGCCGACCGCGTTGGTTGCGGCCAGCAGGCGTTGGCGGGCATCGAAGCGGTAGGTGGCGAGGTTTTGCTCGGTGGTCCACTCGCCCTGAACCAAGACCTGATAATCGACCGCCACCAGTTGCGCGCGGTCATAACGCAACAGCAGCGCACGCCCGGCGCCGTT
>NZ_JABWQR010000067.1:0-640 GCF_014270125.1 Pseudomonas sp. SWRI99
GGTCGTAGGCGTAAGCGGTGCGTCGCCCGTCGAAGCCGCTTTCCTCGCGGATCAGCCCGGTGGGCGTGTAATCCAGGTGGTACTTTTCGCCCGATTCGTTTTCGATCTCGGTGAGCAGCAACTGCGCATGGTCGTAGCGGTACTGCACGCGAGTGCCGTCGGGGTTGATTCGCCGGGAAACCAGGTGCAGGTCGTCGTCATATTCGTAGCGGGTGATGCGCCCCAGTTCATCGCGTTCGGCAGTGACCTGACCGTAAGCGCCGTAGCTGTAGGCGCGACTGGCGCCCGTAGGAGAAGTCGTCAGGATCAGCCGGCCAACGGCGTCCCACTGCTGACGGCTGATGACGCCAAACTCGTCCTGTGTGGTGGTCCTTCGCCCCAGCGCATCGTAGGAAAAGCGCCGCACGCCACCGTCGGGCAGAGTTTCCTCGATGAGCTGGCCGAGTTCATTCCACACCCAGCGATGGCGGCTGCTGTCCGGGTAACGCAGCGACAGCAACTGGCCGCGCAGGTTGTAGTAGTAATGGGTGACCTGACCGTCGGGATCGACCGCTTCGGTGACTGCGCCCTCGGCATTGCGCCGATAGATCCACACCGCCTCGCCACGGCAACGCTTGTAGAGAAAACCGTTGCGGTACTC
>NZ_JABWQR010000068.1:0-640 GCF_014270125.1 Pseudomonas sp. SWRI99
GGTCGTAGGCGTAAGCGGTGCGTCGCCCGTCGAAGCCGCTTTCCTCGCGGATCAGCCCGGTGGGCGTGTAATCCAGGCGGTACTTTTCGCCCGATTCGTTTTCGATCTCGGTGAGCAGCAGTTGCGCGTGGTCGTAGCGGTACTGCACGCGGGTGCCGTCGGGGTTGGTGCGCCGGGAAACCAGGTGCAGGTCGTCGTCATATTCGTAGCGGGTGATGCGTCCGAGTTCGTCGCGCTCGGCGGTGACCTGGCCGTAAGCGCCGTAGCTGTAGGCGCGACTGGCGCCCGCAGGAGAAGTCGTCAGGATCAGCCGGCCGGCGGCGTCCCACTGCTGACGGCTGATGACGCCAAACTCGTCCTGCGTCGTGGTCCGCCGTCCCAATGCGTCGTAGGAAAAGCGCCGGACGCCACCGTCGGGCAGGGTTTCCTCGATGAGCTGGCCGAGTTCATTCCACACCCAGCGATGCCGGCTGCTGTCCGGGTAACGCAGCGACAACAACTGGCCACGCAGGTTGTAGTAGTAATGGGTGACCTGGCCGTCGGGATCGACCGCTTCGGTGACCGCGCCCTCGGCATTGCGCCGATAGATCCACACCGCCTCGCCACGGCAACGCTTGTAGAGAAAACCGTTGCGGTACTC
>NZ_JABWQR010000069.1:0-382 GCF_014270125.1 Pseudomonas sp. SWRI99
ACGCCATCGCGAGCAGGCTCACTCCTACAGTTTGGATTGGGTGCATCCGGTGAAAATTGGTCGGCTGTCAGGCCGCCTTCGCTGGCAAGCCAGCTCCCACAGGTTTCGTGGCTTGCTGGAATTCACCAGCACCCAGATCCCCCTGTAGGAGTGAGCCTGCTCCCGATAGCGCCAGGTCAGTCACCGATAAGTTGCCCGGCCTGACGCCATCGCGAGCAGGCTCACTCCTACAGTTTGGATTGGGTGCATCCGGTGAAAATTGGTCGGCTGTCAGGCCGCCTTCGCTGGCAAGCCAGCTCCCACAGGTTTCGTGGCTTGCTGGCAGTCACCAGCACCCAACCCCCTCATGTCGGAGTGAGCCTGCTCGCGATGGCGTCTTTCT
>NZ_JABWQR010000007.1:0-188249 GCF_014270125.1 Pseudomonas sp. SWRI99
CGCCCCTGTGGCGAGGGAGCTTGCTCCCGCTCGGCGGCGCCCCTGTGGCGAGGGAGCTTGCTCCCGCTCGGCGGCGCAGCCGTCGTAACCCCGTCTCGACCGAAAACTCGGTCGAATGGTTCAGGGCTGCTTCGCAACCCAGCGGGAGCAAGCTCCCTCGCCACATTGTTACTCACCAGCCCTCAGATTAGTGATCGCGAAACTGTTTATGGCAAGCACTGCAGGCATCTTCAACTTTCTGCACCGCCGGCCCGAGATTGCTGGCCTTGTACGGTTGAACCTGGCTGGCGAGCACCAATTCGCCAGTGGCCGCTTCAAGAGCGCGGGCCATTTTCTGAAACTGTGCCTGCTTGCGCCAGACATCGTCGGTGGCACTGGTGTGGTCTTCCTCACGCACCTGCGGGAAATGCTTCCACGGTTCATGGGACAAGGCATCAAGCTTGACCGCGCCTTCAGCAAATTTCGGCCCGTCGAACGGAATGCGTCCGCGCAACATGCCACCCAGCTCTTCGCTGGTCTTGAGCATCTGTTTGAAAATGGCCTTGCGCTGGCCCAGCGGGGAGTTCGGATCGACACCGCCACAGGCGGACAAGCTCAGGCAGGCCAGCAATACAACAGCAATTCTTTTAAGCGTCATGGTGGCTTCAGGTCACGGAAATCGGCGGCCAGTATCCTCGCGTCACCGCCAAACACCAATAGCCCTATTAAAAATACGGGTTGCCGGAGCGCAGGGAGCACTCGGGTAACCGGCACAGGAATCACTCCATGAACAGCCGTCTCAAGGCCTGGCGTCATCCGCTGATCGCCACCCTTCCCCTGCTGGCGGTTCTCGCCGGCTGCACCGGCGGCGACAGCGCCAAGCCGACAACCCATGCGCTGGCCACCTATTCCAGTGCAACATGGGAAGCCCTGCCGACGGTATCCGACAACGACCTGGTTGCCGGTTTCGGCTCATGGCGCAGCGCATGCACGCGCCTCAAAGCCGATGCGGTCTGGGGGCCGACCTGCGCCGCAGCGGTCAACGTGCCGCAGGATGCCGAAGAAATTCGCGCATTCCTCAAGCAAAACCTTGATGTCTACGGCCTGCGTGCCGAGCACGACAACCCCAATGGCCTGATCACCGGCTACTACGAACCGGTCTACCCCGGCAGCCTGACGCCAACCGAAACGGCGAACGTGCCGGTGTACGGCGTGCCCGAAGACATGATTATCGTCTCGCTGGACAGCATTTACCCGGAGCTGAAGGGCAAGCGCCTGCGCGGACGCCTCGAAGGACGCGTACTCAAGCCTTACGACGATGCGGCGACCATCGAATCCAAAGGCGTGAACGCGCCGGTGGTGGCTTACCTGACCGACCCGATGAATCTGCAATTTTTGCAAATCCAGGGTTCCGGCCGGATCCAGACAGAGGATGGCAAACAGCTGCGCATCGCCTACGCCGACCAGAACGGCCACCCGTACCGGCCGATCGGCCGCTGGCTGGTCGAGCAAGGCGAGCTGAAGAAAGAAGACGTGACCATGAGCGCCATCAGCAATTGGGCCAAGGCCAACCCTTCGCGTATTCCGGAACTGCTGGGCAGCAACCCGAGCTATGTGTTCTTCACCCGCAACCCGGACAGCAACGAAGGGCCGCGCGGCTCGCTGAACGTGCCGTTGACCGCAGGCTACAGCGCGGCGGTGGATCGCAAAGTGATTCCGTTGGGCAGCCTGTTGTGGCTGTCGACCACGCGTCCCGACGGCACGCCGCTGGTGCGTCCGGTCGCGGCACAGGACACTGGCGGCGCGATTGCCGGCGAAGTCCGTGCGGATCTGTTCTGGGGCACCGGTGATGCGGCCGGGCAACTGGCCGGGGATATGAAACAACAAGGCCAGATCTGGATGCTCTGGCCTAAAGGCGCGGCGCTGCCGCAAGTGCCACAGGTGGCCGACAAACCTTGAAAGCAAAAGATCGCAGCCTTCGGCAGCTCCTACAGAGTTGAACACACACCCTATGTAGGAGTTGCCGAAGGCTGCGATCTTTTGATCTTGCTTTACATGGACACAAAAAAGAACGAAGCAATCAACCCCATCCCCACAAACCATACCAGCGACCGCAGAATCGCCCAGTCCGCCAGGTAGCAGATGACGTACAGCAGGCGACTGGTGATAAACAGCACCGCCAGCACATTCACCGTCACCAACTGTGCCGTCCCCACCAGATGCGCAACGATCACCGCCACGGCAAACGCCGGAATCACTTCAAAACTGTTCAATTGCGCCGCATGTGCCCGCCGCGCCAGACCGTTGAGGCTCTCCATAAAGTCCCGCGGGTCATGATTGTCACTTAACCGGTAGCCACCCACGGCCTTGGCAATGCCTGTGCAGACATAGGGCAGAAAAATTGCGATCAACACACACCATAGAGCCACCGTCATAACGCCGTCCTTTTTTCGAGTTATAAAATTCGCGAGTGGTCAGAACTTCATCACCAGCATGCCGATCAGCACCAGCCCACAGGCTAAGAGCCGCGGTCGGCCAAAAGGTTCTTTGAGGTAGCGCATTCCGAACAGCACCACCAGAATCACACTGATTTCGCGCAACGCTGCTGCTTCGGCGATCGACCCCAACTGCATCGCCCACAGCACCAGAGCGTAGCTGAACAACACGCAAAACCCGACCGCCAGACCAAGCTTCCATTGCTCGCGCCAGAACTGCAGGAACGCCGGGCGCCGTGCCACCCACGCCAGCAGCGGAAACGGCCAGGCGCTGAGCAGCGTGACCCAGACCAGATAATCGAGCGGGTGCGACCAGCGCCGCAGCGCCTGCCCATCAATGTAGGTGTAACAGCCGATGCACAAACCGATCAGCGCCACCACCGGCAGCATCGACCACGGCAAGCGCCCGCCGCCGCCACCCTGCCACAGCAGACAGACCATACCGAACGGGATCAGCATGATTCCGAAGATCTGCTGGGTGGTCAGCACCTCACCGGCGAAGATCAGGGTCAACGCCAGCACCACCAAAGGCGACAGCCCGCGCATCAGTGGATAGACGAGGCCGAGATCGCCCACGCGATAAGCCTGTATCAACAGATAACGATACAGCAGCTCGAACGCCGCTGAAGCGAGAATCCAAGGCCAGATCTCAACGGGCGGCAGATTCACAAAGGGCAGCGCGAGGGCGACACACAGCAGCGCCACGGTGTCCATGCACGCCACCACCAGCAACCGTTCGGCGCTGAACTTGATCAGGGTATTCCACGCCGCATGCAGCAGCGCCGCCACCAACACCAGAGCTGTCGCCAGCACAATTGACCCCTTTATTTTTATTAACCCCCGTAGGAGCTGCCGAAGGCTGCGATCTTTTGACCTTGCCTGTAAAAAATCAAAAGCAAAAGATCGCAGCCTTCGGCAGCTCCCACAGTGGACATCCAGAAAAATCCGAAAAAACGATTAGTCAGATTATTGATTCGCGATGTGTCAGCAGCTGTTTATACTGCAAGCAACCACGCCGCACTCAGCTACACACCGAAAAAATCCAATAAAAGCTGCCTGCTCCCGCTCCTCCACGAACGGTCGCTGGCACGCGTATGCCTGATCAAAGCGTCAAGACTACCGACAGAGACCTTGCGCATGCCACTCGCCTTGCTTGCCCTTGCTGTTGCCGCGTTCGGTATCGGCACCACTGAATTCGTCATCATGGGCCTGCTGCCCGATGTCGCCCGCGACCTCGCGGTGAGTATTCCGCACGCCGGCCTGCTGATCACCGGTTACGCCTTGGGCGTGGTGTTCGGTGCGCCCATTCTGGCGATCGGCACGGCCAACATGCCGCGCAAGGCAACGCTGCTGGGCATGACGCTGATGTTCATCCTCGGCAACGTGCTCTGTGCGCTGGCGCCGAACTACGCCACGTTGATGGCCGCGCGCGTGGTCACCGCGTTGTGTCATGGCGCGTTTTTCGGCATAGGCTCGGTGGTTGCCGCCGGACTGGTCGCGCCGAACAAACGCGCCCAGGCGATTGCCATGATGTTCACCGGCCTGACCCTGGCGAATGTGCTCGGCGTGCCGCTGGGCACTGCACTGGGCCAATACGCCGGTTGGCGCTCAACCTTTTGGGCAGTGTCGGTGATCGGCATCATCGCCGCGCTCGCACAATGGCTGTGGCTGCCGAAGCACATCGCCATGGACAAGGCCAACCTCGCCAGCGAGTTCAAGGTACTGGGCAAAGCCAACGTGCTGCTGGCGCTGGGCATGAGCGTGCTGGCCTCGACCAGCCTGTTCAGCGTGTTCACCTACATCGCGCCGATCCTGCAGGACATCACCGGCGTCAGCCCCCACGGCGTGACCGTGATGCTGCTGTTGTTCGGCGTTGGCCTGACCGCTGGCAGCATGCTCGGCGGGCGTTTGGCCGATAGCCGTTTGTTGCCGTCGCTGGTCGGGGTGGCCTTGGCGGTGGTGGTGATTCTCGCGGCCTTCAGTCAGACCAGCCGCGCGGTAGTTCCGGCCGCAATCACCTTGGTGCTGTGGGGGATTTTCGCGTTTGCGCTGTGCCCGATTCTGCAGCTACTGATCATCGATCAGGCCCATGAAGCGCCGAATCTGGGTTCGACGCTGAACCAGAGCGCGTTCAACCTCGGCAACGCGGCGGGCGCATGGATTGGCGGCCTGGTCGTGGCCAGCGGCGCGGATCTGGCAGACCTGCCGTGGACCGGGGCACTGGTCGGCGTGCTGACTGTGCTGACGGCACTGCTGTTCATTTACCTGCAACGTCGGCGAGCGACTGCGGTCAATGTGTCCGACTGACCTCAGCACTGTTGCCAGGCACTCACCCTGTGGCGAGGGAGCTTGCTCCCGCCCGACGACGCAGTCGTCGCAACCCTCGCCTCCTCGGTACGCCTGACCCGCCGCGGTTAAAGAGTTTTTGGGGCCGCTTCGCGGCCCAGCGGGAGCAAGCTCCCTCGCCACAGGGGATATCGTGTGTCCTCGACCTGCACCAGCCCATCCAACCCCTGCGACCAGACTCCGGTCGCGCTCCATTCACCCTCCATCCAAAGGACCCCGGATGCTTGAACTTGTCGCCGCTTTCATCTGCCTCACTACCCTGTTGACCTTCGTCAACTTCCGCTTCATCGGCCTGCCGCCGACCATCGGCGTGATGGTCACCGCGCTGCTGTTCTCGCTGATGCTGCAAGGCCTCAGCGTGCTCGGCTTTCCCGGCCTGGAAGACCGCGTGCAACAACTGATCGGCCAGATCGACTTCGGCGATCTGCTGATGAACTGGATGCTGTCGTTCCTGCTGTTCGCCGGCGCCCTGCACGTCAACCTGAACGACCTGCGCAGCTACCGCTGGCCCATCGGCCTGCTGGCCACGTTCGGCGTACTGATCGCAACCGTGGTGATCGGCAGCCTGGCCTTCTACATCTTTGCTCTGTTCGGCTGGCACGTGAGCTTCCTCTACTGCCTGCTGTTCGGCGCGCTGATTTCGCCGACTGATCCGATTGCGGTACTCGGCGTGTTGCGTACCGCCAACGCGTCAAAGCCGCTGAAGACCACCATCGTCGGCGAGTCGCTGTTCAACGATGGCACTGCGGTCGTGGTGTTCACCGTGCTGCTGGGCATCGCGCAACTGGGCGAAACGCCGACCGTCAGCGCCACGGCCATGCTGTTTGTGCACGAAGCGATTGGCGGTGTGCTGTTCGGCGGGCTGATCGGCTATCTGGTCTATCGGATGATCAAAAGCGTCGAGCAACACCAGATCACCGTCATGTTGACCCTGGCCCTGGTGATCGGTGGCTCGGCCATGTCCACAGAGCTGCACGTCTCGGCGCCAATCGCGATGGTGGTTGCCGGTCTGATCATCGGCAACCTGGGGCGCAATCTGGCGATGAACGACATGACCCGTCGCTACCTCGACGGTTTCTGGGAGTTGCTCGATGACATGCTCAACGCCTTGCTGTTTGCGCTGATCGGCATGGAGTTGTTGCTGCTGCCGTTCAACTGGCTGCACATGGCCGCGGCAGGTTTGCTCGCGGTGGCGATTCTGCTGTCGCGCCTGCTCACCGTAGCGCCGGCAATCCTCTTGCTGCGGCGCTGGCGCTCAGTGCCGGCCGGCACTATCCGCATCCTGACCTGGGGCGGTTTGCGTGGCGGCGTCTCGGTGGCATTGGCGCTCGCCCTGCCGCTGGGCCCGGAGCGCGATCTGCTGCTGAGCATCACCTATATCGTGGTGTTGTCGTCGATCCTGTTGCAAGGCCTGAGCATCGGCAAACTGGTCAAGCACGCGACGCGCAACGAGCCCGCCACAGCGCCTGAGCCAGCGCACCATTGATCATTTCTTGATCGACTGCGGATCGGGCTCTACAGCCTGATCCGCAGACTTCTTCGGCGCCCCGCTCTCGCTGCGAATCTGCGCATGGCTGATCAGGCCAAAGATGAAGCTGCCGCCGATAATGTTGCCCGCCAGGGTCGGCAGGGCAAACACCGCCCAGAAATCACTCCAGGGCAGTTCACCGGCAAAGACCAGGTACGACACTTCTGCCGAGCCGACCACGATATGGGTGAAGTCGCCGAGCGCCATGAAATAGGTGATGAGGATGATGATCCACATCTTCGCGCTCTCCATGGACGGAATCATCCAGACCATGGTGGCGATCATCCAGCCGGAGACGATGCCCTTGGCGAACATCTGCCCGGCGCTGTGCTCCATCACCTTGCGGCCGATTTCCAGGAAAGCGTGGTCGGTCTTGCTGTCGAAGATCGGCAACTCAAGCATCACGTAAGCCACCAGAATCGTGCCGCACAGGTTGCCGACCAACACCACCGTCCAGAGGCGAATCAGCCGTGCGAAATTGAGCAGGGTCGGCTTGGTCATGACCGGCAGCACGGCGGTCAGGGTGTTTTCGGTGAACAATTGCTGGCGAGCGAGAATCACCGCAAGAAAGCCTGCGCAGTAGCCGAAACTGGCGATCACCTTGAATTCGTCACCGTCGGGCAGGCGCGAGTTGAGCAGGCCCATCCCCATCAGCGACAGGCCCATGGTCAGGCCGGCCGCGAGCGCCGACCACCACAGCGCAGCAATGCTGCGCTCCAGTTCCTGATCGCCCTGGGCACGAATGATTTCATGCAGAACCGCCGCGCGTGGCGGCTGGTTTTTCTCGATTTCTTTCTTTTCCTGGGTCGACAGGTCTGGGGTCTTGCCGTCAGTGGGGGTGGTCATGGCGTAGGAAACCGTGGGGGGCGATTTAGCTACGACCGTTGCGCCTGGGAATACGTTCTGTAGGCAGCGGGCAAATCTTCATGCGTTTAAAACAGCTTTCGCGAGCAGGCTCGCTCCCACAGGTACCGTGTGATCCCTGTGGGAGCGAGCCTGCTCGCGAAGAATGCGCCGCCGATCTTATTGAACCGCTTCGTCATCCTTGAACTGGTCTTTCACATATTTGATCTCGGTGCGCCCGTGCGGCGCCGGCAGGCCGTCCTCACCCAGGTTGACGAACACCATCTTCTCGACCGTGAGGATGCTCTTGCGGGTGATCTTGTTGCGCACTTCGCAGGTCAGGGTGATCGAGGTGCGGCCGAACTCGGTGGCGGTGATGCCCAGTTCGATGATGTCGCCCTGGCGCGAGGCGCTGACGAAGTTGATTTCCGAGATGTATTTGGTCACCACGCGCTGATTGCCCAACTGGACGATGGCGTAGATCGCCGCTTCTTCGTCGATCCAGCGCAGCAGGCTACCGCCAAACAAGGTGCCGTTGGGATTGAGGTCTTCGGGTTTTACCCATTTGCGGGTGTGGAAATTCATGGGGGGGCTCCAAGGTTGAGGCGTTTGGGCGTTAGGGGTATTGGCCCCAGCTTCAAGTTTTCAGCTACAAGCTGCAAGTAAAAGCGGATTGGCTGTAACTTGCCGCTTGTAGCTTGCCGCTTGCCACTAGCCGGGCGAAGACAGCTATAATCGCCACCGATTCAGAACGGCTACCGCCGTTTTCCCGCCACCTGTCCGAGGGGCGCTGCAGCAGGTTCGACCTGTCAGGCTCGGATGGGGCGTTGACTGGCTCACGCCGGACACTAAACGCACAACGGCGCCCATTCGCATACATTACGAATGGAGGCTCTTCATGAGCGCTTTCAACACGCCTGCCGATTTTACCGATTACAAAGTTGCCGACATGTCCCTCGCTGCCTGGGGCCGTCGCGAAACCATCATCGCCGAATCGGAAATGCCTGCCCTGATGGGTCTGCGTCGCAAGTACGCTTCCGAGCAGCCGCTCAAAGGCGCGAAAATCCTCGGCTGCATCCACATGACCATTCAAACCGCCGTGCTGATCGAAACCCTGGTTGCCCTGGGTGCCGAAGTACGCTGGTCGTCGTGCAACATTTTCTCCACTCAGGATCAGGCCGCTGCCGCTATCGCTGCTGCCGGCATCCCGGTATTCGCCTGGAAAGGCGAGACTGAAGAAGAGTACGAGTGGTGCCTGGAGCAGACCATCCTCAAGGATGGCCAGCCATGGGACGCCAACATGATCCTCGACGACGGCGGCGACCTGACCGAGCTGCTGCACAAGAAATACCCGCAGGTGCTGGACCGCGTTCACGGCGTGACCGAAGAAACCACCACCGGCGTGCACCGCCTGCTGGACATGCTGGCCAAGGGCGAGCTGAAAATCCCGGCCATCAACGTCAACGACTCGGTGACCAAGTCCAAGAACGACAACAAGTACGGCTGCCGTCACAGCCTGAACGATGCGATCAAGCGCGGTACCGACCACCTGCTGTCCGGCAAGCAAGCGCTGGTCATCGGTTACGGTGACGTGGGCAAGGGTTCGGCGCAGTCCCTGCGTCAGGAAGGCATGATCGTTAAAGTCTCCGAAGTCGACCCGATCTGCGCCATGCAGGCCTGCATGGACGGTTTCGAACTGGTTTCGCCGTTCATCGACGGTATCAACGACGGTTCCGAAGCGAGCATCGACAAAGCGCTGCTGGGCAAGATCGACCTGATCGTGACCACCACCGGTAACGTCAATGTTTGCGACGCGAACATGCTCAAAGCCCTGAAGAAGCGCGCCGTGGTCTGCAACATCGGTCACTTCGACAACGAAATCGACACCGCTTTCATGCGCAAGAACTGGGCATGGGAAGAAGTGAAGCCACAGGTGCACAAGGTTCACCGCACCGGTGCCGGCAGCTTCGACCCACAGAACGACGACTACCTGATCCTGCTGGCCGAAGGCCGTCTGGTGAACCTGGGCAACGCCACCGGACACCCGAGCCGCATCATGGACGGTTCGTTCGCCAACCAGGTACTGGCGCAGATCTTCCTGTTCGGTCAGAAATACGCCGACCTGTCGCCAGCGCAGAAAGCCGAGCGCCTGACCGTTGAAGTACTGCCGAAGAAACTCGACGAAGAAGTGGCCCTGGAAATGGTCCGCGGCTTCGGCGGCGTGGTCACCCAACTGACCAAGCAACAGGCTGACTACATCGGCGTCACCGTCGAAGGCCCGTTCAAGCCGCACGCTTACCGCTATTAAGAGCAGCTGCGAGCTTCAAGCTGCAAGCGGCAAGTAAAAGCGGTTGGTTTACTTGAGGCTTGTAGCTGTCGCTGGCTTCTTCATCGTTATTACGCAGCCGCTGGCTGCAAGCCCAAGCACAAGATTCCGGCGCGCCGCTCTCTTGCAGCTTGAAGCTTGCAGCTTGCAGCTGGAGGTCCCCTCCGATGTCCCAAGACCGTCGCTACAGCTTCGAGTTCTTTCCGACCAAGACCGATGCTGGGCATGAAAAACTGCTTGCCACTGCCCGTCAGCTGGCCACTTACAACCCCGATTTCTTTTCCTGCACCTATGGCGCTGGTGGTTCGACCCGTGATCGCACCCTCAACACCGTGCTGCAACTGGAAAGCGAAGTCAAAGTACCGGCCGCACCGCACCTGTCGTGCGTCGGCGACAGCAAGGACGACCTGCGCGGCCTGCTGAACGAGTACAAGGCGGCCGGCATCAAGCGCATCGTCGCCCTGCGCGGCGACCTGCCGTCCGGCATGGGCATGACCAGCGGTGAGCTGCGTCACGCCAATGAGCTGGTGGAATTCATTCGTGAAGAAACCGCCGATCACTTCCACATCGAAGTCGCCGCCTACCCGGAGATGCATCCGCAAGCGCGCAACTACGAAGACGATCTCGCCAACTTCGTGCGCAAGGCTCGCGCCGGCGCCGACAGCGCGATCACCCAGTACTTCTTCAACGCCGACAGCTATTTCTACTTCGTCGACCGTTTGCAGGCGCTGGGCGTGGACATTCCAGTAGTGCCGGGGATCATGCCGATCACCAACTACAGCAAACTCGCGCGCTTCTCCGATGCCTGCGGGGCGGAAATTCCGCGCTGGATCCGCAAGCAACTGGAAGCCTATGGTGATGACGCGCTCAGCATTCAGCGCTTTGGCGAGCAAGTCGTCACCGAGATGTGCGAACGCCTGTTGCAGGGCGGCGCACCGGGGCTGCATTTTTATTCCATGAACCAGGCCGAACCTAGCCTGGCGATCTGGAATAACCTGAAGTTGCCGCGTTGAAGCAGCTGTAAGCTACAAGCTACAAGCTACAAGCTACAAGCTACAAGCAAGGTCCAGAAATCGCAGCCTTCGGCGGCTCCTGCAGGAGTTGTCGTAGCTGTGATTTTTTGCGTTTGGAGCCGCGAAACAGAGCTTCTGCAGGCGCTTTCTGGCTCTTTGCGGGTTCTCGTCGTAATCTCCAGCCATGCCTTTGATCACGCAAATATTCGCCGTGCTGGTTTTTGCTTGCCTGAGCTTCGCCGCTCGAGGCGAGAAGCTGCGTATTGTCACCGAGCCGTGGGCGCCTTACGTGTACGAAGAGGATGGCCGCAGTCTCGGTCTGGATTACGAAACCACGGCCATCGTGTTCAAGCGCCTGGGCATAGATGTCGAATGGCAGTTCCTGCCGTGGAAACGTTGCCTGTCGATGCTTGAATCCGGTCAGGCCGACGGTGCGCTGGACATCTTTCACAGCGATGAGCGCGACGCCACCCTGCTCTACCCCAGCGAGCCGCTGTCGGACGTCGAGTTCGTGATGTTCTACGCCAATGAGCGCCCACACCCGTTCAACGCGCTCGAACAACTCAAAGGCCTGACCATCGGCACCTCGCCGGGCTATCTGTACAGTCCCGATTTCAGCCAGTCGGACCTGTTTACTCGTGAACCTGCGCCGACCCATGAAGCCAACTTCGGCAAGCTGGTGCGTGGCCGCATCGATCTGTTGATCACTGACCGTCGCGTCGGTCAGCATTTGCTCGACCAGTTGGGTTTGCGCGCGCAAATCAGCGAAAACCCCACCGTCATCAGCCGTCAGAGCCAATTTCTGGCGGTTCGGCGCAATGCGGGCATGGACTTGCTGGTGCAGCGTTTCGGCGCCGAACTCAAGCGTTTCAAGCGTGAACCTGCCTACGCCGAACTGAGCGCACGCTACGGAGCCGCACCTGCCGGCAGTGCGCCGATACGCTCTGCCACGGCCAACGGCAAAACCGTTGAGCAGCAGGAAAGCGGCGCGCGGTGATTGCTCTGTTATACTCCGGCGTTCCCGCCAGGCTCACGCCCGGACGCCCGGAACCGTAAAAGGCCTCACGACCCGCTACAGCGCAGCTTTGCAGCCCGCGCGAGCGCTCCTGACGTGCCTTCGGAACCGCAGCAGGACCGGACGGGATTGCGTCCTCTTAAACGTGATTCGCGCCAGGCAAGACTCCCATTGGGCCAAGCCCTAACTAAAACAGGATTACTCATGTCCTTTGCTTCCCTCGGTCTCTCCGAGGCTTTAGTCCGCGCCATCGAAGATGCGGGCTATACCGAGCCTACTCCGGTGCAACAGCGGGCCATTCCCGCCGTGTTGCAAGGTCGCGACCTGATGGTCGCGGCTCAGACAGGTACCGGTAAAACCGGCGGTTTCGCCCTCCCGATTCTGGAGCGGTTGTTCCCCAACGGTCACCCGGACAAATCCCAGCGTCACGGCCCGCGCCAACCGCGCGTACTGGTCCTGACCCCGACCCGCGAACTCGCGGCTCAGGTGCACGAGAGCTTCAAGATCTACGCCCGTGACCTGAAATTCGTCAGCGCCTGCATCTTCGGCGGCGTCGGCATGAACCCACAGGTCCAGGCCATGTCCCGCGGCGTCGACGTGCTCGTCGCCTGCCCGGGTCGTCTGCTCGACCTGTGCGGCCAGGGCAGCGTTGATCTGTCCCACGTGGAAATCCTCGTCCTCGACGAAGCCGACCGCATGCTCGACATGGGTTTCGTGCACGACGTGAAGAAAGTCCTCGCACGCCTGCCGTCCAAGCGTCAGAACCTGCTGTTCTCGGCGACGTTCTCCAAAGACATCACCGACCTTGCCGGCAAGCTGCTGCACAACCCGGAACGCATCGAAGTGACGCCGCCGAACACCACGGTCGAGCGCATCGAACAACGCGTGTTCCGTCTGCCGGCCAGCCACAAACGAGCACTGCTGGCGCACCTGATCACCGCCGGCGCGTGGGAACAGGTGCTGGTGTTCACCCGCACCAAGCACGGCGCCAACCGTCTGGCCGAGTACCTGGACAAACACGGCCTGCCGGCTGTGGCGATTCACGGTAACAAGAGCCAGAACGCCCGCACCAAAGCCCTGGCCGACTTCAAGGCCGGCGAAGTGCGCATTCTGGTCGCCACCGACATCGCCGCCCGTGGTCTGGACATCGATCAGTTACCGCATGTGGTCAACTTCGAGCTGCCGAACGTCGACGAAGACTACGTGCACCGCATTGGCCGTACCGGCCGTGCCGGTCGTTCGGGCGAGGCGATCTCGCTGGTCGCACCGGACGAAGAAAAGCTGCTGAAAAGCATCGAACGCATGACCAAACAGAAGATTGCCGACGGCGATCTGATGGGCTTCGACTCGAGCACCATCGAAGCCGAGAAGCCGGAAGTCCGTGAGCGTCCGGATGTCCGCAACCCACGCAATTCCCGTGGCCCGCGCGGCGACGGCCCGAATGGCGGCGGCGGTGGCGGCGGTCGTAAAGACAAGGGCAAGGACAAAGGCAAGGAAAAACCGGCCGGCGACCGTGGCGAACGCCCTGCCCGCGCGCAGAAACCACGCGAAGGCACGCCGAGCCGCGAACAGCGTCCGAGCCAGCCACCGCGTGCAGCGGCTGACCGTGCCCCGGACGAGTTCCTTGACGACGATGTGGATAACTTCGGTAACCGCGTTGACTACGTGCCGAAAGCCGCTCCTGCCGGCGGCCGTGGCCGTCGTCCGGGCGCACCGGCGCAAGGCGCTGGCGCTGGTGCACCTCGTGGCGGTCAGCCACAAGGTCGGCAGAACGGTCCGCGCAACAGCAACGGTTCGAGCACCGGCACCCCGCCCGCCAAACGCAGCGGCCCGCGCAACGGCGCTCCGCGCGATGGTCAGTCAGGACGTCGCGACGATTCCGCCCCGCGCAACCGCCGTCCGGCCCGTGACGATCAGCCACGCACCGAGCAGCCGGCCGTGCAGAACCCGCGCAGCAATGGCCCGAAGATCATGCACAAGGAATCGAAAGCCGACCGCTTCCCGACGCCTGAGCAGCTCGATCAACTGCCAAGCCGTCCGCGTGGCGAGAAACCAGCACTGCTGACCCGCAATCGCTGAGTTAACGCCGCAATGAAAAATGCCCCGGTTCGCAAGAGCCGGGGCATTTTTTTACCTCGAATATTTCTGCCACACCGCAATACCCCTGTGGGAGCGAGCCTGCTCGCGAAGGCGTCGGATCAGCTCAATCTCTGCCGAATGACACACCGCTTTCGCGAGCAGGCTCGCTCCCACAAGATATCTTCTACAAGGGGGTCCGTGGTGTGGCAGGCAATAAAAAACGCCCCCGGCCTTGCGATCGGGGGCGCTTTTATGTGGCGCCGAAATTTACTTCGCTTTCACACCTTCAAACGAAACGTACAACTCGACAACATCGGACTTCGGACCGAGGTCTTTCTGCTTGCCGAAATCGGAACGCTTGATAGTGGTGGTGCCTTCGAAGCCGGCACGGTAGCCGCCCCATGGATCTTTGCCTTCGCCCAGGAAAGTCGCTTTGACAACGACAGGCTTGGTCACGCCCAGCAGGGTCAGGTCGCCGGTCACGTCAGCGGTGTTGGCACCGGTGGATTTGACGCTGGTGGAGACGAAGGTGGCCTTGCCGAATTTGCTGGCGTTGAGGAAGTCAGCGCTGGCGATGTGCTTGTCACGCTCGGCGTGGTTGGTGAACACGCTGGCGGTGTTGACGTTGAACTCGATCTTGCTGTCTTCAGGCTTGGCAGCGTCGAAGCTGAACTTGCCGTCGATGTCCTTGAAGGTACCGGTGATGTAGCTGTAGCCCAGGTGGCTGATCTTGAAGTCGACGAAGGCGTGCTGGCCTTCTTTGTCTACGACATAGTCAGCGGCCATTACGTTGGCGGACAGCACGGCAGAACCGATTGCCAGAGCGGCCAGAGTCTTTTTCAACATGCTTTCTTTTCCTTTGAGTCGAGGTTGAATTTCAGGCTTTGCGACCGAGCATTCGAGTGAGGGTCGCATCACGATCGATAAAGTGGTGCTTCAATGCTGCCAACGCATGGAGACCGGAAAAAATTACCAGTGCCCACGCCAGCCAGAGATGAATCACCCCAGCGGTATCTGCCTGATCCGGTAGTCCGGAGAGCAGAGCAGGAACTTCAAACAGGCCAAACACCGGGATCCCGACACCGTCTGCGGTGGAAATCAGGTAACCGGCAATCATCACAGCGAACAGCGCCAGATACAGAAACCCGTGGCCGAATTTCGCGCCGATACGGGTCATGCGGCTGTAGCTTTGCAGCGTAGAAGGCGGTGGGCTGATGAAACGCCACAGCACCCGCAACACCATCACAGCGAGCAGCACCAGACCAATGCTTTTGTGCAGGTCCGGCGCGTCTTTGCGCCAGGTGCTGTAGTAATCCAGCC
Organism: Pseudomonas sp. SWRI99; assembly: GCF_014270125.1. NCBI lineage: Bacteria > Pseudomonadati > Pseudomonadota > Gammaproteobacteria > Pseudomonadales > Pseudomonadaceae > Pseudomonas > Pseudomonas sp. SWRI99. Next base: position 14,945 of record NZ_JABWQR010000007.1, read on the forward strand.
CGACCATCCACAGACCCAGTGCAAACAGCCCGAAGACCGCCAGTGCCACGCCCCAGTGCATGAAGATGCTGACCCAACCATAGCGCGAAGAAGAGTTACGTAGCTGCATTGCCCAAATCCTGTGAGAACTGCGAACCAAGACTAGCGAGTTATCTATCGAATTAAAGCGGAAAATTTTGCTTTGAAATATCGAGAAATACGATCAAGAGTCTGCGAGCGGGGTGTTAAGGAAGGATTAAAGGCGATTTCGCTGTGGAACGCTTGGACAAATGATCGGTGCTGCGTCATCACTCAAGAGCACCTTGGCGAAGGCACACGCAGACCGTTAACGGGGAAATTCGCAACCGATAACTATGTACCGCTGTTGCCACGGTTGGACCTGTTCGAATGATGCCCCCGTCATCACTTTTAACAGGTGCAAGATATGTCTCTGCGATATACCCCGTTTCAGGCAAGCGGTTCTTCCGTATTGCCGCCCAATCAAACAATGTCGGCCGGCCAGTACCTGCAATCGGACAACGCTCGATTTCGCTTGCTGTTGCAGAGCGATGGAAATCTGGTCATGAAAGAGGGCGAGGCTGACATCTGGATTGCGGACAACAACCAGCCTTACAGCGCAACGTTGCATCCGAAGAGAATGCGCGAGCCGCTGCAATTCGTAATCAGCAACAACGGTTTCCTTTTCGACCCCTCCAGACGGCGACTGTGGATTGCCGAAAGCACGCACAGCCTTGATAAATCGCTGTGGTACAACACTTACATGACGCTTCAGGACGATGGAAACCTGGTGATTTATGACCAGCGCACGGGAAATCTGCGCTGGGCGCGCTTTGGTTTTATTCCCGGGCGAATCCGCAAGCCCAAGCAAAAGTGGCTGAAAAAATTGCCGAACGGCATCGAGTTCTTCAAATGGGAGTTCTAACCGGCGGACGCTGACTAGTTATGCAGTACCGCCGGCGGTTGCAGGCAATCGGCGCTGTAAGGATCTATCTGACAGGTGTGCGCAAGTTCAGAACCATACCCGCCCGGAAAGAAATGCCCATGGGTACAGCCGGAAAGTGTAATCAGCAAAAGTATGAGCGTGAGCGTTTTCATCAAGTGCCTCCAATTTCTCCCAGCTTAAAATGGGCGCTCAGGCAGCCGCTATCACCCCTTTCCGAGTGTCTTGTGGGAAGCCTCCGCTACGCAGGTAAGCCCCGTGGGCGGATCGCGAAGGACATAAATACAGGCCTAAAAAAACGCGACCCGAGGGTCGCGTTTTTCATGGGAGCAAAGCCTTACTGCGCCTTGGTCTCGGCCGGTGTTGCTGGCGCCGCAGGTTTGGCGGCTGGCTTCTTCGCCGGTTCAGTTTTCTTCGCCGGCGCTTTTGCCGCAGGCTTCTTCGCCTCGGTCTTGGCTGCCGGTTTCTTCGCGGCTGGCTTGGCCGCAGCCTTCTTCGCGGGCTCAGCTTTCACCGGGGCCGCTGGCTTCGGCGCTTCCACCGGGGCTGGCGCAGGTGCCGGGGCTGGCGCTGGAGCGACCGGAGCAGGAGCAGGCTCTGGCGCCTTCACCGGCTCAGGCTTCTTGTCGTCATCGGAACCGCCAAACAGGTTAGTGAAGAAATTGCCCTTCTTCGCCGCCACGGCACCCGCCGCGCCTGCCGCTGCGGCAGCCGGAACCACTTTGACCGGTTCGAACGATTTGCCTGCCGCCAAATCTTCAACCTGGCTGGCCGCGCGCTGACCGGTGCGCAACGCACCTTCCAGTGTGCCCGGGTACAAGGTGTCGGTGTGTTCGCCAGCGAACGCTACGCGTTGCAGAGGACGCTCCCACAGGCGCCAGAACTTGCTGATCTGCCCCGGGCCGTAGGCCAGGTAGGCGCCGCCCATCGACGGGTCGGTGCTGTAGCGACGGATTTCATAACCGGTGAACGAGCCACGGGCCTGTGGATAAAAAGCATGCAGACGGATCAACACCTGATCAACCATTTGCTTGTCGCCGAACGCCTGCATGACGCGGGCGTTGTCGCCGGACAGGTTGATCACTACGTTGGCGCCACCCTTCAGCGCCGGCTCGATCCAGAGCATGCCCAGACCGGTATTGCTGTAGATCTCGCCGGACATGCGCGATTTGCTTTCCCACACTGGCGTCTTGAACTTCAGCATGATCTGGTCGCGCCAGCCGTAGTTGGTGCCTTTGATCGCAGCCAGATGCTGGGCATCCAGCGCCGGGGTCAGCTGGATCTTGTTCAGCGCACGCAGCGGCACCGCCAGCACCACGTAATCAGCCTGGTAACCGACGCTGCCGACCTTGACGGTCACGCCGTCCTTGTCCTGGGTCACTGCCGACACTGGCGAATTGGTCTTGATGGTCTTGATCTGTTTGACAAAGGCCTGGGCCAGCACCTGACTGCCACCGACCAGACGCGAGGCGCGCAGGTCACGGTCGGAGACGCCACGATAAACGCGGTTCTGCTGGGCGAAATACAACAGCGACAGGCGCGAAGGCTCGTCGTAGTGGGTGCGGATGTCCTGATTGATCAACTGACGTGCGGTGGCCGGCAGGTTCTGCTTGTCGAGCCAGCTCGACACGGTGATCTGATCCAGCGCGTGGAGGGTGGCGGTCGCTGCCGGGTTCTGCGGATCGTCGATCGAGCGTGCCAGATCGTCGAGGGTTTTCTGGTAGCGCTTGAGCGCATCGGCGGTGGCTGGCTGCTTGGTCGCCAGATCGGCGGCGGTGAAATAATCACCGTCGATCAGATAACTCGGCGTACGCACGAATTCCGGTGCCGGCGTGGTGCCGAGCTTGAAGGTCGAGACGTACTTGTTCAGCACCGGCTGGGTCTTGTCGTTGCCGATCCACTCACTGGTGGCCATGCCCGAACGACCGCCCAGGCTCGGTTTGGCTTCCAGCAGCGTGACCTGCCAGCCCTTGTTTTGCAGCTCATAAGCAGCCGTCAGACCCGACAGGCCGCCGCCGATCACGATTGCGGTTTTATCCTTGGCCAGCGCCGTAACGCTGAACAGCCCCAACATCACCAGCGCACAGGCGCGCAGCCAACCGACAGACATTCAGCGAACTCCGGAAAAAACACGTAGGAAAAATCAGTTGTGCGGGTCAGACGACCCAAAGAACCGCGAAGAATACGTTAGCCATCAAAACGCCGCCAGCGACGTCTATCGGCTCAGACAAAGTAGCTCAATCGACACAATGGGTTGTCCCCGCGCGACGCATTGCATAGGCTTGCCCGATTGTTCGCCCGCGCCTGACGCGAGCCGCCTCGAGGAGACTGTAAATGGGCCTGAATAACCAGTGGATGCAACGCGATCTTGCGGTGCTGTGGCATCCCTGCACCCAGATGAAAGACCACGAACAGCTGCCGCTGATCCCGATCAAGCGCGGCGAAGGCGTCTGGCTCGAAGACTTCGAAGGCAAGCGTTACCTCGACGCGGTCAGCTCGTGGTGGGTCAATGTGTTCGGCCACGCCAATCCGCGCATCAACCAGCGCATCAAGGATCAGGTCGATCAACTCGAGCATGTGATTCTCGCCGGGTTCAGCCATCAACCGGTGATTGAGCTGTCCGAGCGTCTGGTCAATATGACGCCGGAAGGCCTGAACCGGGTGTTCTACGCCGATAACGGCTCGTCCTGCATCGAAGTCGCGCTGAAGATGAGCTTTCACTACTGGCTCAATCGCGGCCAACCCAACAAGAAGCGCTTTGTCACCCTGACCAACAGCTACCACGGCGAAACCATGGCGGCGATGGCGGTCGGCGATGTGCCGCTGTTTACCGAGACCTACAAAGCGCTGCTGATGGACACCATCAAGGTTCCGAGTCCGGATTGCTACCACCGCCCGCAAGGCATGAGCTGGGAAGAGCATTCGCGCAACATGTTCGCCGCCATGGACCAAACGCTGGCCGAGCATCATGACAGCGTCGCGGCGGTGATCGTCGAGCCGTTGATTCAGGGCGCGGGCGGCATGCGCATGTATCACCCGGTGTACCTCAAGCTGCTGCGCGAGGCCTGTGACCGCTACGGCGTGCACCTGATCCACGACGAAATCGCCGTCGGCTTCGGCCGCACCGGCACCATGTTCGCCTGCGAACAGGCCGGCATCCGCCCGGACTTCCTCTGCCTGTCGAAAGCCCTAACCGGCGGCTACCTGCCGCTGGCAGCGTGCCTGACCACTGACGATGTCTACAGCGCGTTCTACGACGACTACCCGACCCTGCGCGCCTTCCTTCATTCGCACAGCTACACCGGCAACCCGCTGGCCTGCGCGGCGGCGTTGGCGACGCTGGATATTTTCGAGCAGGACAACGTCATCGAGAACAACAAGGCGCTCGCTCAGCGCATGGCCTCGGCGACGGCGCATCTGGTTGATCACCCGAACGTCTCGGAAGTGCGCCAGACCGGCATGGTCCTGGCGATCGAGATGGTCAAGGATAAAGCCAGCAAAGAGGCCTACCCTTGGCAGGAACGCCGTGGCTTGAAGGTGTTCCAGCATGCGCTGGAGCGTGGCGCATTGCTGCGGCCGCTGGGCAGCGTGGTGTATTTCCTGCCGCCGTATGTGATCACCCCGGAGCAGATAGACTTTTTGGCCGAGGTTGCCAGTGAAGGCATCGACATTGCGACGCGTGACAGTGTCAGCGTGGCGGTGCCAAAAGACTTCCACCCCGGCTTCCGTGATCCGGGCTGAATCCCGCCCACCCTGTGGCGAGGGAGCTTGCTCCCGCTGGCGGCCGAAGGACTCCGATCCCGAGCGACGCGGTATGACAGAGTTAACCGCGCCAACAAGTTTTACGACTGCTTCGCAGCCGAGCGGGAGCAAGCTCCCTCGCCACAAAAGCGATGCATACTGCAACTACGCGCCCATTTTCCAGAGACCCGAAATGAGACTGTCCCGCTTCTTTATCGACGCCCCGCTGAGCACCGGCGAACACGAACTGCCGGAAGCCCAGGCGCATTACATCAGCCGGGTGCTGCGCATGGCCGAGGGCGATGCCGTGCAGTTGTTCGACGGCTCCGGCCATGAGTTTCGCGGATCGCTGGTGGAAGTCGGCAAGAAGCGTGTCGTCGTGCAGATCGACGAGCAATTCGCCGGGCAGGTCGAATCGCCGCTGCAGATCCACCTCGGCCAGGGCTTGTCCCGGGGCGAACGCATGGACTGGGCGATTCAGAAAGCCACCGAACTGGGCGTGACTGAAATCACGCCGATCTTCAGCGACCGCTGCGAAGTGCGCCTAAAGGATGAACGCGCCGACAAGCGTTTGCTGCACTGGCGTCAGGTGGCAATCAGCGCCTGCGAGCAGTGCGGGCGTTCACGGGTGCCGGTGATCCACCCGCCTGTGCTGCTGGCTGATTGGCTCAAGCAGACCGAAGCCGAGTTGAAGCTGGTGCTGCATCCGGTGGCCGAGCCGCTGGTCAGCCATGCGAAACCGGCGACGCTGGCGTTCCTGATCGGGCCTGAAGGGGGCTTGTCGGATGCCGAAGTCGAGCAGGCCAAGGTCAACGGCTTCCACGCCGCCCGCCTCGGCCCGCGGGTGCTGCGCACCGAAACCGCGCCGGTGGTTGCGCTGGCGGTGGCCCAGCAGCTTTGGGGTGACTTTTAGAGTCTCGATTGGAACACGTCCCTGTAGGAGTGAGCCTGCTCGCGATAGCGGTGCATCAGCCACCACTCATTGACTGAACTGACGCAATCGCGAGCAGGCTCACTCTTACAAGGGAATGGCGGTGTTTAGAGGACATAAAACAGAATCGCCACAAAGTGCAGCAGACTCCCGGCAATCACGAACAGATGCCAGATGCCATGGGCATGCCGCAACCGATGATCCAGGGCAAAAAAGATAATCCCCACCGTATACAGCACGCCGCCCGACGCCAGCCAGGTAAACCCCGCCGTGCCCAATGCGGCGATCAGCGGTTTAACCGCGACCAGCACGATCCAGCCCATCACCGCGTAAATCACGATCGACAGAATCCGCGCTTCGGAACGCGGTTTGATCTCTTGCAGAATCCCGATCAGCGCCAGCCCCCAGACAATCCCGAACAGCGTCCAGCCCCACGGCCCGCGTAACGTCACCAGGCAAAACGGCGTGTAGCTGCCGGCGATCAACAGGTAGATCGAAAAATGATCGACCTTCTTCATGATCGCTTTCTTGCGCCCGCGCACGCTGTGGTACACGGTCGAGGCGCTGTAGAGCACCAGCAAGGTGAAGGCGTAAATCGCCACGCTGACGATCTTCCATGGACTGCCGTCGAGGCTGGCAATCACCAGCATCCACACGCCGCCGATAAACGCTGCGATGGCTCCGACCAGATGGGTCCAGGCGTTAAGTTTTTCCCCGTGATACATGTGTCACACACCTCGTAATCGCTACCGCAAGCGCGCAAGGCTCGGGCCTTGAGCGTAAAAGCGCAATGTTTCTGTTCAGCGTCGCCTGCGCGGCAGGCGGGAATTAGGCACAATCGGCCGATACCAAAAAGAGTCCGCGCCATGCTGATCGACGAAGAATTGACCCTGAAAAAACTCGAGGTGTTCCTCGCCTTCATGCGCACCGGCAACCTCGCCCGCGCCGCCGCCGAACTGCAGACCAGCAATGTCAGCGTGCACCGCGCCATTCACTCATTGGAAAACGCCCTGCGCTGCCCGCTGTTCAAACACGAAGGCCGCAACCTGACACCGCTGGAAAGCGCTTACGTGCTGGAAGAGCGCGCGCAAAAGCTGATCAACGACGTGGTCGAAAGCGTACGCCTGACCCGCGAAGCCGCCGGGTTCTCTGCAGAACGCTTCAAGCTCGGCTCGCTGTATTCACTGACGGTGAAGACCGTGCCGCAGCTGATCATGGGCCTGAAAATCCGCCGCAGCGAACTCAACATCGACCTGATCCTCGGCTCGAACATCGACCTGCTCTACAAACTGAAAAACATGGAAGTCGACGCGATTCTGGTGTCGCTGGACGACAGCATCAATGATCCGGATTGCGAGCAGATTGCGCTGTTCTCCGACGACATCTTCCTCGCCACCCCGGCCGATTCAAAATTCGCTCAGCGCAGTGAAGTGGATCTGGCGGAGGTGCGTGATGAAACTTTCATCACCCTGACCCAGGGTTTTGCCACGCATCAGGACGGCGTGCGGGTGTTCAAACAGGCAGGATTCGAGCCGAAGGTGGCGATGCAGGTGAATGACATTTTCACCCTGCTGAGCATGGTCAGTTCCGGGGTGGGTTATGCACTGCTGCCGGGGCGGATTGCGGCGGTGTACGAAAACCGGGTGAAGCTGATTCCGTTGCAGGAGAAATACCGATTGCAACAGCACATTGGTGTGGTGTTTCTGAAGGCCAAGGAGCGCGATCCGAATCTGCTGGCGTTGCTGGCGGAGTGCCGGATGTATGCCAATCGCCAGGCCTGAAAACACTGTGGCGAGGGAGCTTGCTCCCGCTCGGATGCGCAGCACCCGCAACATCAGGCCACCGGGTCTATCTCGGTGGTAGAAGTTGGGGCTGCTGCGCAGCCCAGCGGGAGCAAGCTCCCTCGCCACAAGAGCACTCAGCGATCAGTCGACAATCGCGCGGACGATGAAGAACAACAGCGACGGCCCCAGCAAGCAGCCCAGCCCAGTGTGAAAGGTCGCCGTCAACGCCCCATACGGCACCAAACGCCGATCCGTCGCCGCCAGCCCCGCCGTCACGCCACTCACCGTTCCGGCCAACCCGCCAAACACCATCGCCGAGCGCGGATTGTCCAGGCCCATCCAGCGCGCCGCCACGGGCGTGCCGACCATCACCAGAATCGCCTTGATCAGCCCGGTGGCGATCGACAGCGCCATCACGTCAGAGGTCGCGCCAATCGCCGCGCCAGTCACCGGCCCGACGATGTATGTCACCGCTCCGGCGCCGATGGTGGTCATGCTCACCGCATCGCGATAACCGAAGGTCCACGCCATGCACGCGCCGACAATGAACGGCAGGATTGTGCCCAGCAGCAAGGCAATCACGCCGATCATGCCGGCCTTCTTGGCTTCGGTGGCCTGCACTTCGAAGGCGGTGGCGACGATGGCGAAGTCGCGCAACATCGCCCCGCCCATCAGGCCGATGCCGGAGAACAGCGTCAGGTCCGCCAGGCCTTTCTGGCCGCCGGTCATCGTGCCGCCGACCCACGCCAGCACCAGACCGATGACGATGGCAATCGCCGAGCCGTGGATGCGCCCGAAGGTCAGGCGTTTGGAAAGAATCACCGACACCCACATGATCACGCCGACGAAGGCGAATGCGGTGATCAGACCGTTGTGTTCCAGACCTTTCTCGATGAGATCCCACATGTCAGCGACCTCCTGCCGGGGTGCCGACCGGGGAAATTTCCGCCGGTTCGTCGGGCAACGGCTCGCCCTTGTGGCTACGGCTGATCAGGGCAATCGTGCAACCGCAGACCACTACCGAACCGATCGCCGCCAGCACCGCCACCGGGCCGCCGTGCAGGGCGGTGACGACGTTCTGTTGCGCGGCCATCGCCACCACCACCGGAATGTACATCGCGCCCCAGAAGCCGACGCCCATCTCGCAATCCTTGGTCATGCCGCCGCGCCTGTGCATCCACAAGCGCGCGCAGATCAGCAGGATCATGGCGATGCCGACCCCGCCGACGTTGGATTTGACGCCCAGCAACACGCCGAGCATGTCACCCATGATCACCCCTGCCAGCGTACAGATCGCGAGCAGCGCCACACCGTAAATAATCATTGTTGTAGTCCTCAATGTGCATCGTCGAATGTTGTTTTTGTTGTTCGAAGCTTGAGTCGGCGGTTTTAGAGTTGGCGGCCACCCTCCTCTCGCAACAGCGCTTGCAAGGTATCGAGGCGGGCACTGTCGAAGGCAGTGACGGTGCCCTGCTCGAACACCCGGCGCGCCAGCCCGGTCAGCACCGCACCGGGCGGCAGTTCGATGTGTAAACGCACGCCGCGCTCGTAGGCGCTTTGCACGGTGCCGCGCCAATCCACCACGCGGCACATGTTGCAGGCGAGGTCGTCGCGCAGCGCTTCTACTTTGGTCACAGGGCGAGCACGGCTACCACTGAGATAGGCAATCCGTGGGGTTTTCAGTTCGACCCTGGCGAAGGCTTCCGCGAGGGCCTGCGCCGGTTTTTCCAGCAGCGGGCAGTGCGATGGCACGCTCACGGCCAGACGTTTCGCCAGTCCGGCGCCACGGCTGCGCGCCAGCTCCGCTACCGTTTGCATGGCCGGGTCGCTGCCGGCGATCACCACTTGGTTATCGGCGTTGATATTCGCCAGATACACCGGTGTTTCTTCGCTGTGCACCTGGGCCAGCAGCGTTTCGACGGTGGACAACTGCAAGCCGATGATGGCGGTCATGCCGTAGCCCTGTGGATAAGCTTGCTGCATCAGTTCACCGCGCAGGCTGACCAGATGCAGCGCATCGCTGAAACCCAAAGCCCCCGCCATCACCGCCGCGGGGTATGCGCCGATGGACAGGCCGGCGACGTAATCAACACTGAGTCCGTCCGCAAGCAACTGCCGCGATGCCGCAACACCAGTGATCAGCAGGCACAGCTGAACCGCCCTTGTTGTGCGCAGCGCCTCGGCAGAATCGAGCAGCAAAACGTCCTCGCCGAGCACATCACTGGCCTCGGCCAGCGTTTCCCCGGGCAAACGCTGGAGCATGCCCGCTCGCTGTGCGCCCTGGCCGGGAAACACCAGCAAACTGCTCACGCTGCCTGCTCCTGCGGGTTCCACGGATCAATTACCAACTCAGCCTGATGTGCATTTTTCAGCAGCACCCGTGCCGAGCCGCTGACCCATTCACGCAAGGCGACCGCGCCGAATGGCGTCTGCAATTGCATGTCGACCCGGCACACGGCCTGATCAAACAAATCGGCCAGTTCGCTTGCCTGATGACGGGTAATCCTCTGCGGCGTACGCAAAATCAAATCAAGATCGCTCGCCTCATGCATCGCAACAAATCCGCTGGCCAATTCAAACCCGACACTGCCGCTGACACCCCAGACCCAACCGCAATCGTCGAGCAGCGGGCGCACTTGCCTCAGCGCGTGCATGACCGGCAAATCACGTTGGCAATCAACATGACTCAACGCTTCAGGACTGACCCGCCGCATAACCGAGTCAACCGCCATGAACGCCGCCAGTCGCTGCTCACGCGCAATCCCACGCACACCGACGGCGACAAAACCTTCAGCGCTCAACGCCCGCCGCACCACCACCGGTTGCCCGGCGGCGAGCGACTCGACGGCCCAGTGCGGCGCATCCGCCGGCAACTGCGCAGGCGTCATGCCCCAGAGCAGGTCGTGAGCCAGTGGCAGATTCACCACTGCGCCCTCAGCAATTCGGGGACACGGCTGGAAGCTGCGCGGTTACTCGCACCAAGGCGCCCTTTCAAATCAACGCTCGTCACATCGCTGATCGCTTGCTTCAGGCACTCGCTCACCCGCGCCAGATCTTCCGCCGTCGGCTGTTCGATCTGCTGCACCGAAAGGGTTTCCCAAAGCAAACCGAGGCTGGCGTAGCTGTCGATGTCGTAGGCCATCGGCGGCACGCTAGAGGCCAGCGCTTCCAGCTCTTCAACGCTGCGCAAGGTGACCCGCGCCGCCGAGGCCTTGCCCATCGCGTGCACCATCACGCCGGGGTCGCGCAAAGCAATCAAGCGATTGGCCTGATAACCGTGAGCCAAAAACGCACCCGACATGGCCTTGCCCACCAACAGCGCAATCACCGCATGCCCAGCCAACCGGGCACGGGCATAACTGTCCGCCGCGCCGGCCAGCGCTTGATGAATGCCGAGGGCCTCTTCGCGCCGACCATAGGCTTGGCTCGGCACATCGACGATGGCGATGATCGGACGCTTCTTCGCGTTGTCGCGGTCGGCGCTGATTGCGTCATCCACAGCCTTGGCCAGACCCCAGCCTTCGAGCAAGCCGACCTCACCGTTCCGGGCGCGGGGAAAACGATTGTCCGGGTCTGCGACCACAGCAATAAAACGCCCCAGCTCACCGTCAGCCACCCGCACGGACGGCGGCAGACCTTCAACGCTTTTAGCGCCCGCGCACAAGGCGTTGAACCAGTGCAAACCGCGCAATGAATAACCGCTCATGAGCGCTCTCCTTGATACAGATCGCGAACCACCGCCGGTTCGATTTGCGGGTCAGTGTTCAAACTGCTGAGGCGTTGCAGAAACCATTCGGCGCGTTGACTGCGCGGCTGCGCCGGCAAGCCTTGCTGGAGCAGTTCGCCGACCTGCTGACGAATCTGCGCCACGTCATCGCCGACATAACGATCCACCAGACCGCTGTTGAAGCGCTGCTCGCCACCGGTCAGGCTCCAGATGAATGGCCTGTCACGGGAATCGTATTCTTCGATCCCTGCTTCCTGCTCGATCACTTGCGGGCCGTTCAGGCCGAGGCGTGCTTCCTGGGTCACCAGCAAATAACTGCACAGCGCCGCAGCAATCGACATGCCGCCAAAGCAACCGACGCTGCCGGCAACGACGCCAACCACCGGTTGGTACCGCTGCAAATCGACAATCGCCGCGTGAATATCGGCAATCGCCGCCAGCCCGAGATTGGCTTCCTGCAACCGCACGCCGCCGGTTTCAAGCAGTAACACCGCGCGGGTCGGGATGCCGTTGCGGTTGTCCTCGGCGGCCAGTTCCAGCGCACCGGCGATCTTCGCCCCACCGACTTCGCCAAGGCTGCCGCCCTGGAATGCGCCTTCAATCGCGGCGATCACCACCGCCAAACCGTCGAGACTGCCCTTGGCGATCACCACGCCGTCGTCGGCCTGCGGCACCACGCCCTGGCGTTCAAGCCATGGCGACATTACCCGTTGAAACGGATCGAGCAGTTCGCGAAAGGTCCCGGCGTCGAGCAAGGCTTTCGCCCGTTGCCGCGCGCCGAGTTCGACGAAGCTGTGTTTGTTGAGCAGCGCTGCGCTGTCAGTCATGGCCGACCTCCTCGAAACCCTGTTCCAGACGCAAGCGCACCACCCCCGGCGTCGCGCCGAAATCGTGGATGTCGATGGCCATAGCCGGCGGCGTAGTGCCGTCGAACATCCGTGCAAACAGGTGCTGCCAGCGCTGCTGTGCGCCGTTGACCGAGGTCTGTACATTGATCGTCAGCTTGCCGGCCAGGCCCGGTTCGATCAGCACTTCCAGATCACCCGAGCCGACACAACCGACCAGCGCACGCCCACGTGGCGGCTGCCCGGCGGGGAATTCAAACGATAGGCTTTCCATCAAAACGCTCCCTGAACAAAGCCGTCGCGCTCGATACGGTCGAGCAGCAGAGTGGCGGCGAGCAAGTCGGCGGCGCCACCGGGCGAGGCATTCAATGCGATGAGTTGTTGATCGAGTTCATGCAAGCGACGGCGGCCGCTGAGAGTGGCGCTGCCGCCGGCATCGAGCACTGCTTGCGCGCCGCGTTGCATGGCGTGCAGGCCGGGTTCGCCGGCGCGGTAGAGCACGCAGGTGTCGGCCAGCTCGGTCATGATTGCGAGCAAGGCGTCGAGCCGAGCGTTCTGTTCGCCGTTGCCGTTGGCGCGGCTTTTGTGCAGTTGCGGCAGGCCGCGTTGCAGCACGGACGGGAAGCCCAGTTGCGCTTCTTCCCGGGCACCGCGTGCGCCGTAGCGCTGGGCGACTTGTGCACCGTGGCTTAACGGTTTCGGTGCATAGCAGTCGTCGAGCAGTGCCAAGCGTGCTGCACAAAACGCCGTAGCGGATTTCGGTTGCAGGGCGGCTGCCGTGACCAGCAATCCCAACGCCCAGATCGCGCCGCGATGGGTGTTGACGCCGTTGGTGGTGGCGAGCATGGCTTGCTCGCCCTCGCGACCGATGCGGCCAATGGCTTCGCGCAGCGGCAAACCGACTTCGCCGATTTCGACCGCTGCCTCAGCCATTTCCTTGAACGCCGGCCACAACGCCAACGCCGAAGCGTGCATCAGGCCCAGGTGCAGGTCGGTGTGCGCGCCATTGCCGCGACGATCCACCAGTGCCGGTTTCGGCGACAGGTCCGCTTCGTCGATCAGCGCGTCCACCGCCAGATCGGCCAGGCGCTCGGCCAGCGACAGCGGCTTCGCTTGCAGGTTGAGTGCGTGCATTACCAGCTCCTGAATTTGGCGGGCGGGTTATAGAGACCGCCGGACCACTCGACCAGATCGGCCACACTTTTCGCCGCGAGCAATTCGCGAGTGGCGTCGGTGCGGCGAATGCCGAGGTCTTCGGGCAAAGCGATCAGGCCTTCTCGGCGCATGCGCTCGGTGTCTTTCGGGTTGTGGCGCAGGCCGATGGCGGTGACGCCAGCGACCGCTGCGATCATCGCTTGGCGTTCCTCCAGCGAGCGCGCCTTGTACAGATAAGCGATGCCTTCTTCGGTGAGCAAATGGGTGACGTCGTCGCCGTAGATCATGATCGGCGCCAGCGGCATGCCGCTTTTCTTTGCCACTTCCACGGCATCGAGGGTTTCGACGAAGGTCGGTTTGCCGCCCTCCTGGAAAGTCTCGACCATTTGCACGACGAGTTTCTTGCCGCGTTCGAGCATCGGTTGCGGCGCATCGCCGTGGCGCATGTCCAGCCACGCCGGGGTGCCGTGACGCCGGCCGCGCGGGTCGTGGCCCATGTTCGGCGCGCCACCGAAACCGGCGAGGCGGCCACGGGTTACGGTCGAGGAATGGCCGTCGCCGTCGACCTGCAGCGTCGCGCCAATGAACAAGTCCACTGCGTACTGCCCGGCGAGCTGGCAGACCATGCGGTTGGAACGCAGCGAGCCGTCGCGCCCGGTGAAGAACACATCCGGGCGGGCAGCAATGTAATTTTCCATGCCCAGTTCGGTGCCGAAGCAATGCACACTCTCGACCCAGCCGCTCTCAATTGCCGGGATCAGCGTCGGGTGCGGGTTGAGGGTCCAGTTGCGGCAGATCTTGCCCTTCAGGCCAAGGGATTCGCCGTAGGTTGGCAGGATCAGTTCGATGGCGGCGGTGTTGAAACCGATGCCGTGGTTGAGCGACTGCACGTTGTGTTTTTCGTAGATGCCACGAATCGCCATCATCGCCATCAACACGTGCACAGGCTTGATGTGCCGTGGGTCGCGGGTGAACAGCGGTTCGATGTAGAACGGCTTGTCGGCCACGACGACGAAATCGACCCATGAAGCGGGAATGTCCACGCGGGGCAATTCGCTGACGTCGTCGACCAATTGGTTGACCTGGACGATGACGATGCCATCGCTGAACGCGGCCGGCTCGATCAGCGCCGGGGTGTCTTCGGTGCTCGGGCCGGTGTAGATATTGCCGGCGCGGTCGGCCATGAACCCGGCCGACAGCACGACGTTGGGGATCAGATCCACGACGAGGCGGGCATAGAGTTCGATGTAGGTGTGGATCGCGCCGACTTCCAGCAATCCGTCTTCCAGCAACTGGCTGATGCGCAGGCTCTGGGTGCCGGCGAAGGAGAAATCGAGCTTGCGGGCGATGCCGCGTTCAAACAGATCAAGATGCTCGGAGCGGCCGACGCTGGGCATGATCATGTGCAGATTGTGAAGCTTGGTCGGGTCGGCCTTGGCCAGCGAGCGCGAGAGAAAATCCGCCTGCTTCTGGTTGTTGCCCTCCAGCACTACGCGGTCGCCGGGATGGATCAACGCTTCGAGCGCGGCGACGATTTTGTCACTGGGCAACACCACGCCATCGGCCAGCCCGCGCACCTTGTCCAGGCGGCGCTGCTTCTCATCACGCCGCCGCGTCCAGCGCGAGTCGGGGGAAAATGTTGTTGTCATGCTCACTCCACGGGGTTCGCTGTCGTGGAGCCAAGTTAGGCGTGTGTGATGAGGGCATCAATCAAGCTGGGTGGTGAATCATTACGCTGAGCGTAATGGTCACGATCGCTTTCGCGAGCAGGCTCGCTCCCACATTTTGGAATGCGCTCCCCTGTAGGAGTGAGCCTGCTCGCGATGGCGTCGGTGGGCTCACCACCTCTCAGTCAGTGGGCACCAACTTGTCCAGCACCCGATTCACCGCCATCTCCGCCACCATGACTATCTGTGCGATGCCCTGCAACGTCTTGCGCTGGGAACCTTCAAGCGAGGCGGCGTGGTTATGCAGCATCACCGTCGCTGAACCAAGGGTTTCACAGGCATCGGCCAGCAGCGATTCGGTGTCGGCGTCGGGATTAGCCATGTACAGCGTGTTTGGGGCGTAAGGCGGGGCCATGAAGTCAGCGCTGGGCGGGCCGAGGTAATGGTCGAGGGCGCGCTCGGCGGCTTCGTGGAATTTCTTCGAGTCGGGGGACTGGTAAGGAGATGCCGGGTCTGTGGCCGGCGGATTTGGCGTTACTTTGAACATAGCTGTGTTCCCGTTGTTGAGCGCCAACCCCTTGGCTACTAAACGAAAGGGAGGCAGCTGTACGCAGGTTAGTAGACCGGGGAACTCAGCTTAAGCCGGCGCGCCGAAGCGCCCTGCGTACAACCACCATCAAGCTCAGATGCGGAACACCTGTGATGAATGCACGGCCATCTGAATTACCGCGGGCTACTAAACCCGATCACTGGGAATCAGTGACCCGATCCAAGTTACGCAGCATGCCTTGGGCGCACAAGCCGGCGGATTCTGGTGCATGCGTAGGCAGGGGCGCAAGGATTTGTAGGCTGGCGGGGCGTAACACTGGGTGTCTTTAAACAGCTGCAGCAGGCAGTGTTTAAGACATGGCAGAAATCTGGGATGCGCCTGTAGGAATGTGGTGATGCAGTTGGCCCCATCGCTGGCAAGCCAGCTCCCACAGTGTCCGAGTTGTATTGGAATTTTGTGTACCACACAAAACCCTGTGGGAGCTGGCTTGCCAGCGATGAGGCCAGTCGGTACACCAGAAAATTCGGATCAGCCCGCTAGGCCAGCCTCCACCAACAACTGCTCCAGCCCCAACAGATCGGGCACCTTCGCCACCTGTTCACCCACCTGCACCGCTGCCTGTTCCAGCGAGCACAACGGCACATCAACGTAGCTCAATTGGCTATCCAGCTTGTACGAACGCGGAATCCCCTGGACCAGCAGCGCGATGAATTTCAGCTGCGGCAACCCGCCCAACGCATTCAGAATCACGATCCGCGCCCGCTCGCCGATGACGATTTTCTGCCCGCAGGCCGACTCGAAACTCATCAGCGGTATCTGCCGCTCGCGCCAGGTTACCCGGCCCAGGTACCACGGCGGCGTGTCCAGGTAGAAAGCGCTGGTCTGGTAATCGATCAGCTCGGCGATGGCGACGTTGGGCAGGATCAGGTTGCGATCGGCCAGCGGCAGCAGCAGCCCGGTGAGTTGGCTGGTGCGCGGGTTATGCCGGTGCTCATGCATGTTTCTTGCTCCACTGGGCGATGCTCTCCAGCAGCACCGATTCCTGATACGGCTTGCCAAGGTAATCGTTGACGCCGATGGCCATGGCGCGGTCGCGGTGTTTCTGCCCGGTGCGCGAGGTGATCATGATGATCGGCAGGTGTTGCAAGCGTTCGTCGTTGCGCACCTGAGTGGCGACTTCGAAACCGTCCATGCGCGGCATTTCGATGTCGAGGAGCATCAGGTCCGGCATGTGCTCTTCGAGCAGCAGCATCGCATCGACGCCGTCCTTGGCGGTCAGCACGTTCATGCCGTGGCGTTCGAGCAAGCGGCTGGTGACCTTGCGCACCGTCACCGAGTCATCGACGACCATGATCAGCAGCGGCTTGTGCGGTTCGCTGTCAATCTCCCCGCGCGCCGGTTCCTGCGCCAGCCGCGCCTGCATCGCACGGATCGGCGCGAGCAGGTCGAGGATCAGCACCACCCGACCGTCGCCGAGTATCGTCGCCCCGGTCACGCCCTGCACCGCCGCGAACTGCGGGCCGAGGCTCTTGACCACGATTTCGCGAGTGCCGGCCATGGCGTCCACCAGCACCGCAATGTGCCGGTCGTTGTAGTGCACCAGCAGCACCGGCAATGGCTGATTCAGCCCGAGCAGCTTTGGCCGTGGCGCGGTTTTCAACAGCTCGCCCAGGTAGCACAGCTCATAGCGCTGGCCGCCGTATTGGTAGCGCGGCGGATCGTGACGGAAATGCCCTTCCAGATCATTCGGCAACACGCGCACGATGCCTTCGATGGTGTTCAGCGGAATCGCATATTGGTCCTCGCCGCACTGCACCATCAACGCGCGGTTGACCGACACAGTGAACGGCAGGCGAATGCGGAAATGCACGCCCTGCCCCGGCACCGAATCGATGCTCATGCTGCCGCCGAGCTGGCGTACCTCTTCATGGACCACGTCCATGCCGACGCCGCGCCCGGAAATCTGGGTGATCTTTTCCGCCGTGGAGAAGCCCGGCTGGAGGATGAATTGCAGCACATCGCGGTCACTGATGTCGGCGTCGGGCGCCAGCAAGCCGCGCTTGATCGCCTTGCGCCGCACGGCTTCCAGCGGCACCCCGGCGCCGTCGTCGCGGATGTCGAACACGATGTCGCCGCCCTCGCGGGACAGGTCGAGGGTAATTTGCCCTTGCGCCGGTTTGCCCGCCGCCAGCCGCACTTCAGCGGATTCGAGGCCGTGATCGACGGCGTTGCGCAGCATGTGCTCCAGCGGCGCGGCCATGCGTTCAAGGACGTTACGGTCCATCTCGCCATCGGCATTGCCGACAACAAACGCGACATCCTTGCCCAGTTCTTCGGCGACCTGACGGACGATGCGTTTAAGGCGCGGCACCATGCGTTCGAACGGCACCATGCGCGTGCGCATCAGGCCTTCCTGCAGTTCTGTGTTGATCCGCCCCTGTTGCTGCAACAGGTTCTCGGCGTCGTGGTTGCGCCGATCGAGGGTTTCCTTGAGGTCGAGCAAATCCGAAGCAGATTCGAACAACGCCCGCGACAGTTGCTGCAACTGCGAATGACGGTCCATTTCCAGCGGGTCGAACTCTTCGTAACCGAGGCGTTCGCCGTCGACTTGCTGACGGCTGAGAATCCGCCCCTGGGTTTCGGTGTCGAGGCGGCGTAACTGATCGCGCATACGCTCGATGGTGGTTTCCATCTCGTTGAGGGCAATCTGCGCATCGTTGACTTGCTGTTCGATTCGCCCGCGAAAGATCGAGGTTTCCCCGGCCAGATTGACCAGCTCATCGAGCAGCTCGGAGGACACCTTGACCATGTCCGCGCCGGCATCGGCGGTCGGCGGCGCAGCCTCGGGCTTGGGCGCAGAGGTCAAGGCAGGCGTCGGTGCCGGCGGCGCTTTGACCTGCGCTGGATGGCTGAAATTCTGGATCGCGCTAATCAGCCGATCGGCTGGCGGACAAGGCTGGCCGGCACGCACGCCATCGAGCATTTGCGCCAGTCGGTCATGCCCACGCTGCACCAGTGCAAATAATTCTGCCGAGGGCTGCAACGCACCGGTGGAGAGGCTTTCGTAAAGAAATTCCAGCTCATGGGCAAGGTCGCCGATCGGGCCGATCTCGACCATCCGCGCGCCGCCCTTGAGCGTATGCAGATCGCGCAGCAGGGTTTCCACTTCCTGACGATTGCCTGGCTCGGCCTGCCAGCGCAGCAGCGCGGCGCCGGAGCTTTCGATGATGTCGAAGCCTTCTTCGAGGAAAATCTCCAGCAACTCCGGATCGTGCCCGGCGCTGTCGTGATCGGCTGGCGCGGACGCTGTAGCGCCGACGGTCTGGCCCTGGCGCAGCTCACGAATGGCTTCAATCAGGTCCTGCGCCGGGTTCGGCGGCTGGTGGTTTTGCAACTGCTCAACCAGCAGCGCCAGACGCGCATGGCTCTGCTGCAACAAGCGGCCAAGGGCTTCGCTGTGGCTATAGCGTCGGTCCGCCAGGCCTTCGTAAAGACTTTCCAACTCTTGAGCCAGGTCGCCGATGGCCTCGACCTCGGCCATCCGCGCGCCGCCCTTGAGGGTGTGAAAATCGCGCTGCAACGAGGACAGCGGCGCAGTGTTATCCGTGTCGCTGAGCCAGCGCCCCAACGCCTGACTGGCGCTGTCGAGAATATCGACGGCCTCTTCGATAAAGATCTCGACGATCTCGTCGTCTGCGTCCGCAGCGTCTGAGGACTGCTGCAATTGCGCGGTGGCACTGCCCAGTTCGTGAATGCTCAGCGTGCGACTGCCATCGCTGCGAATCAGGCCCATGGCCGAGGGATCGAGACCTTCATCGAGCAGATCCTGCAAGGCATGGATCCGCGCCGGTTGCGCGGTGATTTCCTGGCCGGCGGCGAGTTCGTCGAGCATGTTGATCAGCGCTTCGTGGGCCAGTTGCGCCTCGTGAAAAAACCGCTCGCTGACCGCCAGGCTGCTTTCTTCCACCGCGCCATAGAGGTCGAGCAAGGCTTCGCACAACCCGTCGACCGGTGACAGATCGGCGAGGTGCGCGCCCTCGCCCAGGGTGGTCAGTTCATCGAGCAAGGCGCTGAGTTCCTGGCGCTCGCCGGGGTGTTGCTGCCAGCGCTGCAACAGGCTTTCGGCGTCGAGCAGGATGTCCATGCCCTCGGCGAGGAAGTTGTTGATCAGTTGCGGATCGCGCTTGACGCGCAAGCCGGTGTCGGGAGCCTCGAGGTTCGCTTGCAGACGCTCGGCAAGCAGCGCATCGGTGCGCTTGATCAGCGATTGCGCGCCGACAATCGGCGCCAGCGGATCGTGCTTGAGCTGACGCAGGCCGACGCGAAACAGGCCTTCGGCTTCAAGCAGCAACTCCACTTCATCAAGGTCTAGCGGCAACTGGTGCGCCTTGAATTCCCGGGCCAGTTGATCCAGCGACGCGGCGAGTTCAGCCATCGGCAACACACCGGCCATCGAGGCGCTGCCCTTGAGCGTGTGCAGCGCGCGTTGCAGCTCATCGCTGGCCTGCAACGGCACGTGCTCGGCAGCCTGATCGAGGAAACGGTTGAGGCTGGCGAGGTGGGTTTCGGCTTCGTTGCGGAAGATCTCCAGCAACAACGGATCAAGCGCGGCGACGTCATCGGTGTCTTCGGCGGCCAGCGGCTCATCGCCCTTGGCCAGCGCATGGGCGCGTGCGGCGAGCTGGTCGACGTCGCTGCGCTGACGCTGTCGATGAGTGGCGAATTCGCTGATCAGCTCGGGCAGCAGTAACACTGTGTCGTCGAGCAACTCGCGCAGCACTGCGCCGGGTTCGACGCTTTGCTCCAGCACCCGGTTGAGCAGGTTTTCCACGGCCCAGGCCAGTTCGCCGAGGACCAACGCGCGGACCATACGCCCGCTGCCCTTCAAGGTGTGGAAGGCGCGGCGCAGTTCAGTCAGCGCGGCGCGGTCCTGCGGGTGGGCGGTCCAGCGCGGCAGGTATTCGTGGAGAACTTCGAGGACCTCGTCGGTCTCTTCGAGGAACACCTCGCGCAGCTCATCATCGACCGGCTCTTCGTCGGCCGGCGGCGGCATCAGGCTGCCGGGGGTCGTGCGTGCCGGCGGATTGAGCGCCGACAGCGGACTGGCCAGCACTTCGGCCAGCGACTGCACGACTTCGGGATCATCGAGCGTTTGCAGATCCTGCATGACCCGCGCTTCGCTGGGGCTAAGCACCTCGTCGAGCACCGGCACCTGCGCCTCGCCGGGCTGCTCGCTTGGGAAGAAGCCGAGACTGGCAAGGCCGTTCCGGGCGACATCGAGCAGATGCTCGGCGGGTGCCTGTGGGTCATCGCTCAGGCGTTCGAGGTAATACTCGAGGCTGCTGATCACATCGGCCAAGTGATCGAGTTGTTCCCAACCCGGCTCGTGGGCATCGAGCATCAAATGCTCGCGGATAAAACCATTGCAGGCTTCGACCAGACTCGCCGCACGCGTCAGCGGAATCATCGCCAGCGCCCCGCGCACCTGGGTCAGCAGGTCGGGCAGTGGTTGCAGATGCTGGCGGTCCCAATCGGCGTCGATGTAGTCGACGATCATGTCCTTGGCCTGTTGCAGGCAAATGCGCGCTTCCTTGATCACGATCTGGTGGATCTGTGTCAGGTCGGTGGTCGGCAGGCGCGCGTCGTCGGCGCTTTGCGTTTCCACTGTGCCGACCATGCCGGCCAGCGTCGCTTCGACGTAGAGCAAAGCCCCGGCAACGTCCATGAGGATCGCGTCGTTCGGTTCGCGCTGGCCCTGAGCGAGGCTGAGCACTACCGCCAGTTGGTCGATGATGACTTTGCGCGGCTGGCCGAAACCCAGCACCGCGAGGGTGTCGGCGATCTGCCGCAGCGGTGCGAGCAGACTGTCAAGATCCGAGGCGTGCTGGCGGTCGCTGCGCACGAACAGGTCGAGGCGCTCCTTGACCCGCACCAGCTCTTCGCAAAGCGCAGCCAGCACCGAGCGCATGGCATCGCGATCGGGGCCGGCGAGGCGCGCGCGTTCTTCATCGACCATCGCGCTGTCGGGCAACGCGTCGTCCAGGGAGTAGCGATCTTTCATGGTCAGCATCTGCCCGGTGGGATGTTCGGCTTTGGCAATATAGAACAGCAGGCTTTTGAGCAGTTCTGGCGGGGGCGGCTGGTTGAGTCCGGCCATGCCTTGTTCGAGCAGGCGCTTGAGTTCTTTGTCGGCGTCCTT
The DNA here is from genome assembly GCF_014270125.1 of Pseudomonas sp. SWRI99. NCBI lineage: Bacteria > Pseudomonadati > Pseudomonadota > Gammaproteobacteria > Pseudomonadales > Pseudomonadaceae > Pseudomonas > Pseudomonas sp. SWRI99. Next base: position 36,484 of record NZ_JABWQR010000007.1, read on the forward strand.
GAACAGACTGCGCAGCGCCGGGCTGTTGCCGATGGCGCCTTCGCGCATGCCCTCGACCAGCGCCGAGGCGACGTGCCACAGCGGACTCAAGGGCGAATCGCCGCTCAGCGTCTCAAGGCGAGTGAAGACTTTGCTCAGGTAATCGAGGTGAGTCTGATCGTCCTGCTCGCGCATCAGCCCGGCCAGAGCCATCTGCAGCATCTGCCGCAGTTTGCGCAGCACATTGGCCAGCTCTGGCGGTTCGAGCAGGGCCAGCGCCTCTGCGCCCAGCGGTGCCGGTTCGGGCAACTGCGGGCTGAACAGACTGGTTTCCGAGAGCAGGCTTTCGCCGCGAGCGCTGCGCAGGTCATTGATCAGCGGTAACACCACCAGCGGCAGGTCGCGGCGGGCATTTTGCACGCGGTCGAGATACGTCGGCAGTTGCCCCATGGCTTGCAGCAACAGGTGCAGGGCTTCGTCGCGGTGCAGTACGCGTTCTTGCTGCAAGGCCTCGACCAGTTGCTCCATTTCTTCGGCAAGCAACGCGGCGCCGTAGAATTCGACCATCTGCAGACTGCCATGTACCTGATGGACGTACGCCAGGCACTCGTCCAGCCCGGGAAAGGCCTGCGGATCATCAAGCACGGCTTCGATCGCCTGATGCGCCAGCCTCAGCGTTTCGGCAATTTCGCCCTTGACCCATTCCAGGGCCACATAGTCGTGCCGATCCCCCATAACCACTCCACTCACGCTTTGTCTGTCGTCGCCGGCAGGGTGAAACCGGATACCGAGCGACGCAACTGACTGGCCATTTTTGCCAGATTGCCGATGCTCTCAGCGGTGGCCGTGGAGCCCGACGAGGTCTGCGAGGTGATCTGCTGGATCACGTTCATCGTCAGCGAGATCTGCCCGGCCGAAGACGTCTGCTGCTGCGCCGCGTTGGAAATGCTCTGGATCAGCGCCGCCAGGGTTTTCGAAACGCCTTCGATTTCTTCCAGGGCCACACCGGCATCCTGCGCCAGTCGCGCGCCGCGCACCACTTCGGTGGTGGTCTGCTCCATGGAAATCACCGCTTCGTTGGTGTCGGCCTGAATCGCCCGCACCAGTGTTTCGATCTGCCGCGTGGCGGCTGAGGATCGCTCAGCCAGACGCTGGACTTCGTCGGCAACCACGGCAAAACCGCGCCCGGCATCGCCGGCCATCGACGCCTGAATCGCCGCGTTGAGGGCGAGGATGTTGGTCTGGTCGGCAATGTCATCGATGAGGCTGACGATGTCGCCGATTTCCTGGGACGACTCGCCAAGGCGCTTGATGCGCTTGGCGGTGTCCTGAATCTGTTCGCGAATGTTGTCCATGCCGTGGATGGTGTTGTGCACCACCTCGTTGCCCTTGTTGGCAATTTCCACGGAACGCTCGGCCACCGCCGACGACTCGGCGGCGTTGGCCGAGACCTGATCGATGGACTCGGCCATGTCGCTGATCGCCGTCGACGCTTCGGAAATCTGCTGGGCCTGTTGCTCCGAGGCCTGCGCCAGGTGCATGGCGGTGGCCTGGGTTTCCTGTACGGCAGCGGCGACCTGGCCGGCGGTGAGGTTGATGGTCGCCACCAGATCACGCAACTGGTCGACGGAATAGTTGATCGAGTCGGCGATGGTGCCGGTGAAGTCTTCGGTCACCGAAGCGGTGACGGTGAGGTCGCCGTCGGCGAGGTCTTCGATCTCGTCGAGCAGGCGCATGATCGCGTTCTGGTTGCGTTCGTTTTTCTCGGCGGTCTCGCGCAACTGGCGGTTGGTTTCGCGGACCATCACCAGACCGATGAGGATGATCGAGGCCAGCGCCAGCAAGCCCAGCACGTAGCCACCGATGGTGTCAGTGTTGCGCCCGCTGGCGAGGTTCTCGAAACCGGTGGCCAGGTGCGAGGCTTCGTCGAGCAGGGTTTGCGACAGGCTGAAAATATTGGTGGCCGACTCGCGCACCTTGAACAATTCCGGCGAGGTTTCGAGGATTTCATCCACGGAGCCGGAGACGAACTGGAACAGTTCGGAGATTTCGCTCAAACGCGCACGGGCGTCGCGGTCTTCGACCTGGCTGATTTTCAGCGCCGGGTTGCCCTGCAACATGCCATTGAGCACCTGACCGAAACGTGTGGCGTCGCGACCAAACGCGTCGGCGGCCTGCTGGGAGTTTTCGTCGCCGGCCAGCACGGTGTTGACCGCGCCGAGGATGCGCTCGGCCAGCAGCGATTGACGCTGGGCCATCGCCACCTGGCCCGCCGGAGCGCCGCGCTGGAGCAGAATTTCCACGACCTTTTCGTATTCGATCTGCAATTGCGGCACGGTTTCGGCCAGGGTCGCGGCGACCTGGTGCAGCGACAGCACGGTCTGCTCGCTGGTGAGGATCGCGTCGGTGTTTTTCAGCAGGCGTTCCCAGTCCAGTTGCACCGCGCGCATTTCCGGGCGCACGGCAGCCGGTGCCGGCGGCAGCCCGGTGTTCGGGTCGCCTTTTTTCAAATAACCCCAGCGCTGGGCAAAATCGTTGCGCGCATCGCTGAGCAATTTGAATGCTGCCGCCTTGCCCGCCGCCGCTTCGGTGGCGTTTTTGGCGATGCGTTGCGAGAGCACGCGCAGCTCACCGGCGTGGCCGATGTACTGCTTGTCGTAGTTCGCCTGGGTGTTGAGGTAGGCGAAGTTGGCGAACAGCAGCATGATGAACACGATCAGTGCGATAAACAGCACGATGATCTGCGCGCGACTGCGCGATCCTTCTGCCGACTTGCCTGTTTTTGCTGTTGTCATCGGTCCTCGCCTATGAAACCTGGCACCTTCAAATGTGGGAGCGGGCTTTGTGGCGAGGGGATTTATCCCCGTTCGGCTGCGAAGCAGTCGCAAAAATATCGCATGCGCTGACAGTGGTCAGGCGTTGCAGATTTTGGGGCCGCTGCGCGACCCAACGGGGATAAATCCCCTCGCCACATGGCCCGCGTCCACATGGGTACTGTGTTGTTCCTGCTATATCGCAACACCCATGAACACCGGGGACCTGGCCAGTGCAAACAGGCTGAACACCCGCCAGTTCTGTTCGCGACGGAAATAGCCTTTGACGAACTCGGCCTTCGAACCCTGGCGCTTGCTGATCGACAGCGGCTCGAAACTGCCCTGCTCGAAATGCTGCAAGCCAATGACCTCGTCGACCATCAGCCCGGCAAACACATCCCCGTGTTCCACCACCAATACCCGCCGTTGTTTACGCAGTGGCGACAGCTCGTGGCCGAAGAACCCGCACAGGTCCATGATCGGCAGCAGCCGCCCGCGCAGATTAGCCACACCCTTGACCCACGGTTTGACCCCGGGCAACTGGGTGAAGCGCGGCTCGTGCAGCACTTCGCTGACTTCGCCCATCGGCGCCACATACCAATGCTCGCCAAGGCGAAAGCCGATGCCGCTCCAGCGATCCTGGCGTGCGGCTTGCGACGGCAGGTCCGCCGCCAGCAGGCGGCAGCGCTGGTCGATCTGCCAGAGCAGTTCGAACGCGGTCAGCGATTCGCTCATGATCGCGCGATCAGCCTTTGAGCACGTTGTTCAGGGTCTTGATCAGGGTGTCTTCGTCGACCGGTTTGGTCAGATAATCCTTGGCGCCCTGACGGGTGCCCCAGACCTTGTCGGTTTCCTGATCCTTGGTGGTGATGATGATTACCGGGATATGCGCGGTGTCGGCGTCCTTGGTCAACTGACGGGTCGCCTGAAAACCGTTGAGGCCGGGCATGACGATGTCCATCAGCACCGCGTCGGGTTTTTCCTGACGGGCCAGGGCCACGCCATCGGCGCCGTTCTCGGCCTTGAGTACTTCATGGCCGTGCTTTTCGAGCATGCCGGTCAGTTTGTACATTTCAGTCGGCGAATCATCGACGATCAGGATACGTGCCATGGTCTTCCCCATTTTTCTGGTCGACTGCCGGCCCGCTGGCCGAGCGTCACTGTGCGTGTCTTACTGCGGCAAAACAGCGGCGAAGCCCGGAACATGGGCCTGGATCGCATTGAGCAGTTCTTCTTTGCTGAACGGCTTGGTCAAAAATTGATCAGAACCGACAATCCGCCCCTTGGCCTTGTCGAACAGCCCGTCCCTGGAGGACAGCATGATCACCGGCGTGGCCTTGAAGGCGCTGTTGTTCTTGATCAGGGCGCAGGTCTGATAACCATCCAGACGCGGCATCATGATGTCGACAAAGATGATCCCGGGATGGTGGTCGGCGATCTTCGCCAGCGCATCGAAACCGTCGATGGCGGTGATCACTTCGCAACCGACATTCTTCAACAATGTTTCGGCGGTGCGGCGAATCGTTTTCGAGTCGTCGATCACCATGACCTTCAAGGCGCTGGACTGCTGTTCCATAAGAGGGTTCTACCGTCGCCTTTGCGAATCAAATTGTCCGTTTTGCTGTGAATTTTGGCCCCAAACCCTTGATAGCCAAGGGGCGGCGCGCTCTGCCAGCCTTTTTAGCACAGTCTCCAGATGCAATCTATCGACGGGTTTTTCCTTGACCCGAAACACGCCCGGCGCCACTCTGGCGGCACTTTTTCAATACCGATCCGGTAGCCAAATTTCGAGGAAAACCCAATGAGCGTTCGCGTCGGGATTGTCATGGACCCTATCGCCAGCATCTCCTATAAAAAGGATAGCTCGCTGGCCATGCTGCTGGCCGCGCAGAAGCGTGGCTGGGAATTGTTCTATATGGAGCAGCGCGACCTGTATCAGGGCGAAGGCCAGGCACGGGCGCGGATGAAGCCGCTGAAAGTGTTCGCCAATCCGGAAAAATGGTTCGAACTGGACGCCGAGCAGGACCATCTGCTGAGCGACCTGGACGTGATCCTGATGCGCAAGGATCCGCCGTTCGACATGGAATTCGTCTATTCCACTTATCTGCTGGAGCAGGCAGAAGCCGCCGGCGTGCTGGTGGTCAACAAGCCGCAGAGCCTGCGCGACTGCAATGAAAAGCTGTTCGCCACGCTGTTCCCGCAGTGCACGCCGCCGACCGTGGTCAGCCGCCGCGCCGACGTGTTGCGCGAGTTTGCGGCGAAACACGGTGACGTGATTCTCAAGCCGCTCGACGGCATGGGCGGCACTTCGATTTTCCGCCATCGTGCCGGCGACCCGAACCTGTCAGTGATCCTGGAAACCCTGACCGCGCTCGGCGGCCAGCAGATCATGGGCCAGGCCTACCTGCCGGCGATCAAGGACGGCGACAAACGCATCCTGATGATCGACGGCGAGCCGGTGGATTACTGCCTGGCGCGCATTCCGGCCCAGGGCGAAACCCGTGGCAACCTCGCTGCCGGCGGCCGTGGCGAAGCGCGTCCGTTGAGCGACAAGGATCGCTGGATCGCCGCCCAGGTCGGCCCGACCCTACGCGAGAAAGGCCTGCTGTTCGTCGGCCTCGACGTGATTGGCGAACACCTGACCGAAATCAACGTCACCAGCCCGACCTGCATCCGCGAAATCGACAATGCGTTTGGCACTGATATTGGCGGGATGCTCATGAATGCCATTGAGAAGAAGCTGCAAGCTGCAAGCTCCAAGCCGTAAGCTTGAAGCCGAGCGACAAGCTTCTAACTTGCAGCTTGCAGCTCGAAGCTTGCGGCTGCCCCTATGCAGCTTGTCGCTTGCAGCTCCAAGCTTGCAGCTAAAAACCAACATTGCGTTATCATGCCGAGCCCAAAAAAACGCGATGTTGGTTTTTCTACGATGACTCTGCCGTCCGATCTGCCCGCTGAACTCGCCCATCGTGGCGTGCGCCCGGCCGATCGCCTCGGTTTTACCCTGTTTCTCGCGGCGCTGATTCATTTGGCGCTGCTGCTGGGTGTCGGCTTCACCATGGTCGAGCCGCAGCAGATCAGCAAAACCCTGGAAATCACCCTGGCCACTTTCAAGGCCGAGAAGAAACCTGAGAAGGCTGATTTCCTCGCCCAGGAAAATCAGGAAGGCAGCGGCACGCTGGACAAGAAGGCGATTCCCAAGACCACCGAGGTCGCCCCGTTCCAGGACAACCAGGTCAAAAAAGTCACCCCGCCGCCGGCCGCCAAGCCAGAAGTGCAGGAAGCTGCGCCCAAGGCAGCGGTGACCACCGTCGCGCCGAAACCGAAAAAGGCGCCGACCCAGAAAGAACAAAGCAAAACCGAGGTCAAACCGACGGTCGACGCGCCGACGTTCGACAGCTCACAGCTGTCCAGCGACATCGCCAGCCTCGAAGCGGAACTGGCCAAGGAACAACAGCTGTACGCCAAACGCCCGCGCATCCACCGCTTGAGCGCCGCCTCGACCATGCGCGACAAGGGCGCCTGGTACAAGGACGACTGGCGCAAGAAGGTCGAGCGCATCGGCAACCTCAATTATCCCGAAGAAGCACGGCGCAAACAGATCTACGGCAATTTGCGTCTGATGGTCTCGATCAACCGCGACGGTTCGCTGTATGAAGTGCTGGTGCTCGAATCCTCCGGCCAGCCGCTGCTCGATCAGGCCGCGCAGCGCATCGTCCGCCTGGCCGCGCCGTTTGCACCGTTTACCGGGGATCTGTCGGATATCGACCGCCTGGAAATCATCCGCACCTGGAAATTTGCCCGGGGCGACAGACTCTCCAGCAACTGACCCCTGCCATGCGAGCCTATGTGGCGAGGGAGCTTGCTCCCGCTGGGCTGCGAAGCGGCCCCGGCTTTTTCGAGATACACCGTGCCAGCAGGTTTACGACTGCTGCGCAGCCGAGCGGGAGCAAGCTCCCTCGCCACAGAGGTCTGATGAAGACCTTTTGCAATGCATCTCCAGCTTGTCAGTTCGCCCCTCGAACGCCACACTAGCGCACATGAAAAACGTCAGCCCCAGCTACCTCAAGCATCACTTCCTGATCGCCATGCCGCACATGGCCGACCCGAATTTTGCCCACACCTTGACCTACATCGTCGAGCACACGGCCAATGGCGCGATGGGGTTGGTGGTGAACAGGCCGCAAGAGTTGAGTCTGGCCGACATCCTCGAACAACTGCGCCCGGACATCGAGCCGCCGGCCCTGTGCGAGCATGTGCCGATCTTCATCGGCGGGCCGGTGCAGACTGATCGCGGTTTTGTCCTGCATCCCGCCGGCCAGATCTTCCAGGCCACCGCGCAGCTGGAAGGCGACCTGGCCCTGTCCACGTCGCAGGACGTGCTGTTCGCCATCGCTGATGGCGTCGGCCCGTCGAAAAGCCTGATCACCCTCGGCTACGCTGGCTGGGAAGCCGGGCAACTGGAAGCCGAACTGGCCGATAACGCCTGGCTGACCTGTCCGTATAACGCCGACATTCTCTTCAATACCAGCAGCGAGTTGCGCCTGGAAGCGGCGGCGCGGCATTTGGGGGTCGACCTCAATCTGTTGACCAGCCAGGCAGGTCACGCCTGATGGCCCTGCGCCTGATTCTCGGCTTCGACTATGGCACCAAACAGATCGGCGTCGCGGTCGGCCAAGTGATTACCGGCCAGGCCCGCGAGCTGTGCACCTTGAAAGCGCAGAACGGCGTGCCGAACTGGGATCAGGTCGAAGCGCTGATAAAAGAATGGAAGCCCGACGCCGTGGTGGTCGGCCTGCCGCTGAACATGGACGGCACGCCCAGCGACATGTGTGCACGCGCCGAGAAGTTCGCCCGACGTCTCAACGGCCGCTACAACTTGCCCTTCTATACTCACGACGAGCGCCTGACCACCTTTGAAGCCAAAGGCGAGCGGCTGGCGCGTGGCGGGCAGAAAGGCAGTTACCGCGACAACCCGGTGGACGCCATCGCCGCCGCTCTGCTGTTGCAGGGCTGGCTCGATGAAAACACTGCATTGTTTGAATCCTGACAAGCGCTTCGGCGCTTTTCTTTTGGTTATAAACCGAGCCTTGTCCGGCAGGACGCGGCCCGGATTCACGAAGGAGCAACCATGAGCCTGCCCAATCCCGCCGATCTGATCAGCCAGATGGCGACCCGCCTCAAGGCGCACCTTGCCCAGCGTGACATCAGCGAACCGCGTTACATCGGCATCCGCACTGGCGGCATCTGGGTCGCGCAGGCGCTGCTCAAAGAGCTGGCCAGCGATGCGCCACTGGGTACGCTGGATGTGTCCTTCTACCGCGATGACTTCAGCCAGAACGGCCTGCACCCGCAAGTGCGCCCGTCCGCCCTGCCCTTCGAGATCGAAGGCCAGCATCTGGTGCTGATCGACGACGTGCTGATGAGCGGTCGGACCATCCGCGCCGCCATGAATGAACTGTTCGATTACGGCCGCCCCGCCAGTGTCACCCTGGTCTGCCTGCTGGATCTGGACGCCGGTGAGCTGCCGATCCGCCCGAACGTGGTCGGCGCCACCCTGACACTGGCCGCCAACCAGCGGGTCAAGCTGTCCGGTCCCGAGCCGCTGACGCTTGAACTGCAAGACGTCACCCTTTAATCCGCCCTATTGAGAGTCCCCCTCGCGATGACGCCTCTAGATACCAAGCGCCCGCTGCAGCTCAATGATCAGGGCCAGCTGCGCCACTTCCTCTCGCTCGATGGCCTGCGCCGCGAGTTGCTGACGGAAATCCTCGACACAGCCGACTCGTTCCTCGAAGTCGGTGCCCGGGCGGTGAAAAAAGTCCCGTTGCTGCGCGGCAAGACCGTGTGCAACGTGTTCTTCGAAAACTCCACGCGCACCCGCACCACGTTTGAACTGGCAGCCCAACGGCTGTCGGCGGACGTGATCACCCTGAACGTGTCGACATCGTCGGCAAGCAAGGGCGAAACGTTGCTCGATACCTTGCGCAACCTTGAAGCCATGGCCGCCGACATGTTCGTTGTGCGCCACGGCGATTCCGGCGCTGCGCACTTCATCGCCGAGCATGTCTGCCCGCAAGTGGCGATCATCAACGGCGGCGATGGCCGTCATGCGCACCCGACGCAAGGCATGCTCGACATGCTCACCATCCGTCGGCACAAGGGCGGATTCGAAAATCTCTCGGTGGCCATCGTTGGCGACATCCTGCATTCGCGGGTGGCGCGCTCGAACATGCTTGCGCTGAAAACCCTCGGTTGCCCGGACATCCGCGTAATCGCGCCGAAAACCCTGCTGCCGATCGGCATCGAGCAATACGGCGTCAAGGTCTACACCGACATGGCCGAAGGCCTGAAAGATGTCGACGTGGTGATCATGCTGCGCCTGCAACGTGAGCGCATGACCGGCGGCCTGCTGCCGAGCGAGGGCGAGTTCTACCGCCTGTTCGGCCTGACCACCGCGCGTCTGGCCGGTGCCAAGCCCGATTGCATCGTCATGCACCCGGGGCCGATCAACCGTGGCGTGGAGATCGAATCGGCGGTGGCCGATGGTCCGCACTCGGTGATCCTCAATCAGGTGACCTACGGCATCGCGATTCGTATGGCCGTGCTGTCCATGGCCATGAGCGGGCAGACTGCGCAACGTCAATTCGAGCAGGAGAACGCCCAGTGAAGCTCAGCATCCTCGGCGCACGCGTCATCGATCCAAGCAGCGGCCTGGATCAAATCACCGACATCCACGTTGAAGCCTGCAAGATCGTCGCCCTTGGCGCCGCGCCGGCCGGTTTCAACGCTGTCGAAACGATTGATGCCCACGGTTTGGTTGCCGCGCCTGGCCTGGTCGACCTCAACGTCGCCCTGCGCGAGCCGGGCTACAGCCGCAAAGGCTCGATCGTCAGCGAAACCCGCGCCGCCGCTGCCGGTGGCGTGACCAGCCTGTGCTGCCCGCCGAAGACCAAACCGGTGCTCGACACCTCGGCCGTGGCCGAACTGATCCTCGACCGTGCCCGCGAAGCCGGCAACACCAAGGTGTTCCCGATAGGCGCACTCAGCAAAGGCCTGGACGGCGAGCAACTGGCCGAGCTGGTGGCCTTGCGTGACGCCGGTTGCGTGGCGTTCGGCAACGGTCTGGAGAGTTTCCGCAACAGCCGCACCCTGTGCCGGGCGCTGGAATACGCGGCGACCTTCGATCTGACGGTGATTTTCAACTCGCAGGATCACGATTTGGCCGAGGGCGGTCTGGCCCATGAAGGCGCCGTTGCCAGTTTCCTCGGCCTGCCGGGCATCCCGGAAACCGCCGAAACCGTGGCGCTCGCTCGCGATCTGCTGCTGGTCGAGCAAACCGGCGTGCGTGCGCACTTCAGCCAGCTGACCAGCGCTCGCGGCGTGGCGTTGATCGCCCAGGCGCAGGCCCGTGGCCTGAAAGTCACCGCCGATGTCGCGCTGTATCAGTTGATCCTGACTGACGAAGCGCTGATCGACTTCAACAGCCTCTATCACGTGCAACCGCCGCTGCGTACCCGCGCTGACCGCGACGGCCTGCGCGAGGCGGTCAAGTCCGGCGTGGTTTCGGCGATCTCCAGCCATCACCAGCCCCACGAGCGCGACGCCAAACTGGCTCCGTTCGGCGCGACCGAGCCGGGCATCAGCAGTGTTGAACTGTTGCTGCCACTGGCGATGACGCTGGTGGAGGATGGTTTGCTCGATCTGCCAACGCTGCTGGCGCGTCTTAGCGCAGGCCCGGCGCAAGCGCTGCGCTTGCCGGCGGGCAAACTGGCAGTGGGCGGTGCGGCGGATATCGTGTTGTTCGATCCGAAGGCATCGACGGTGGCGGGTGAGCAGTGGCTGTCGAAAGGCGAGAACTGCCCGTTCATCGGCCACAGTCTGCCGGGGGTGGTGCGCTATACGCTGGTGGATGGGCGGATCACTCACCAGGCATAACCCCTGTGGCGAGGGAGCTTGCTCCCGCTGGGCTGCGCAGCAGACCCTCTTCTAAATCAAAAGAGGGGCCGCTTCGCGACCCGGCGGGAGCAAGCTCCCTCCCACAATTATTGGAAGGCGCCGCGCTTCTGCGCGTTACGCACCGACACCTGATCGTTCAGCGTCCAGAAGTCATACAGCACGCCCAGAAAGAACAACCCGCCCGTCAGCAGATACAGCAAACCGCTGATCCATTTGCCCTGGTACATCCGGTGCACGCCGAACACACCGAGGAAGGTCAGCAGGATCCACGCGACGTTGTACTCGATGGGCCCGGCGGTAAAGCGCAGGTCTGCTTCGCGATCCATCGCCGGGATCAGAAACACGTCGATCAGCCAGCCAATCCCCAGCAAACCGAAGGTGAAAAACCAGATCGTCCCTGTCACCGGCTTGCCGTAATAAAAGCGGTGCGCGCCGGTGAAGCCGAAAATCCACAGCAGATAGCCGATGACTTTGCTGTGGGTGTCTTTTTCCTGCACACGGGGTAGCTGATAGCTGTTCATTAAGACCTCATTGCACTCGATAGATAAATATTCTTCATTTCTTTGTGACTTTTTTACAGGTGCCCGACGTATGGCAAATGTTACCGTTGCTAGCGCGAAACCCTTGTAGAACCTGACTTCTGTCGGACAATTGCGTACTTTTTGCGCTTTTTTGGTTCCGTAGCAGGCCGAATGAATCGATGAACGGCCTCGGAGCGGCAAAAAAAGCTGTTATAAAGTTGCGCGCTACCACTCAAGAGCCACGCCTAATGCGACCATTTTTCAAGACATGGCTAACTATTTGCCTATTAATGCCACTGGCCGCCCACGCCACCAATCGTGAGCAACGTCTTCCCAACGTCAACGGCTTCACCCCTAAATCCCATGCTTCGGCTCCTTCGAGCAAAAGCAGCAAGAGCAAAACCACCACGCTGAGCAGCAAGAGCCACAGCAAGCTGGTGCCACCGATGGCGAGCAAGGAAAGCAGCAATGTGCTGAGCCGTGCGGTGAACGTTCTCGGTACACCTTATCGTTGGGGCGGCAGCAGCCCAAGTAAAGGCTTTGATTGCAGCGGCCTGGTGAAATACGCGTTCAACGACGCCACCTTCGACCTGCCACGCACCTCCAATGCCATGGCCAGCGGTCACGGCGAGAAAGTCGAGCGCAAGGATCTGAAGCCGGGCGACCTGATTTTCTTCAACATCAAAAGCCGTCGGGTCAATCACGTTGCCATCTACCTGGGCAACGACCGCTTCATTCACGCCCCGCGCCGCGGCAAAGCGGTAAGCATCGACACGCTGAACAAACCGTACTGGCAGAAGCACTACGTCGTGGCCAAGCGGGTGTTGCCGAAAGAGCAACAGCAGTTGCGCGTAGTTCAGCGCTAACACGCGATCAAACTGTGGCGAGGGAGCTTGCTCCCGCTTGAGTGCGCAGCGCTCACAAGCTTGTGGGCCCGCTGCGCAGCCCAGCGGGAGCAAGCTCCCTCGCCACAGGACCGAGTTATCTCCTCAGAAATTATCCGGGGTACGCGCCTTCTCCCGCGCGTGCTCGCGGCTGATCAAGCCCTTGGTCACCAGATCCTTCAGGCACATGTCCAGTGTCTGCATGCCCAACGACCCGCCGGTCTGAATCGCCGAATACATCTGCGCCACCTTGTCTTCGCGGATCAGATTGCGGATCGCCGACGTGCCGAGCATGATTTCGTGCGCCGCCACCCGCCCGCCGCCGATCTTCTTGATCAGCGTCTGCGACACCACCGCCAGCAATGACTCCGAGAGCATCGAGCGGACCATGGACTTCTCGTCCCCGGGAAACACGTCGACCACGCGGTCGATGGTCTTGGCCGCCGAGGTCGTGTGCAACGTGCCGAACACCAGATGCCCGGTCTCAGCGGCGGTCAGCGCCAGGCGAATGGTTTCCAGATCGCGCATCTCGCCAACCAGAATCACGTCCGGATCTTCACGTAGCGCCGAGCGCAGCGCGGTGGCGAAACTGCGGGTATCGCGATGAACTTCGCGCTGATTGATCAGGCATTTGCGCGACTCATGAACAAATTCGATCGGATCTTCAATGGTCAGGATGTGATGATGCCGATGGGTGTTCAGGTAGTCGATCATCGCCGCCAGCGTAGTCGACTTGCCGGAACCGGTCGGCCCGGTCACCAGCACCAGCCCGCGCGGCGCATCGGTGATCTTGCGGAAAACATCGCCCATGCCGAGGTCTTCCATGCTCAGCACTTTCGACGGAATGGTGCGGAACACCGCGCCAGCGCCACGGTTCTGGTTGAACGCGTTGACCCGAAACCGCGCGACACCGGGCACATCGAAGGAAAAATCGGTTTCCAGATTTTTCTCGAAGTCGACCCGCTGGGTGTCGTTCATGATGTCGTAGATCAATTCGTGTACTTGCTTGTGGTCCAGCGCTGGCAGATTGATCCGCCGCACATCACCATCGACACGGATCATCGGCGGCAGGCCGGCCGACAGGTGCAGGTCGGAAGCGCCCTGTTTGGCGCTGAAGGCCAGCAGTTCAGTGATATCCATAGCGTCCCTCAATTCCAGTAGAATGCCGCGAACCTACAGACCGCCGGCGCCTCTTGATGTCCACGATAGCAGACAACATCGCCCTCGTTAGTTCACGCATTCAGGCCGCGACTGCCGCTGCCGGACGACCTGAAAACAGCGTCCAGCTACTCGCCGTGAGCAAGACCAAACCTGCCCAGGCCCTGCGTGACGCCTACGCCGCCGGCCTGCGCGACTTCGGTGAGAACTACCTGCAGGAGGCCTTGAGCAAACAGCTGGAGCTGGCCGACCTGCCCTTGATCTGGCACTTCATCGGCCCCATTCAATCGAACAAGACTCGCGCGATTGCCGAGCATTTCGACTGGGTGCACTCCGTGGATCGCCTGAAAATTGCCCAACGCCTGTCCGAACAACGCCCGGCCGAGCTGCCACCACTGAACATCTGCATTCAGGTCAATGTCAGCGGCGAAGCGAGCAAATCCGGCTGCACCCCGGCCGATCTGCCAGCGCTGGCCGAGGCCATCAGTCAACTGCCGCGTTTGCATCTGCGCGGTTTGATGGCGATTCCCGAGCCGACCGAAGAGCGCGCCGAGCAAGATGCTGCCTTCGCCGCCGTGCAGACATTGCAGGCGAGCCTCAATCTGCCACTCGACACATTGTCCATGGGCATGAGCCACGACCTCGAGTCGGCCATCGCCCAAGGCGCCACCTGGGTGCGGATCGGTACCGCGCTGTTTGGCGCCAGAGATTATTCCCAGTCTTGAACGTTTCCAGATAAGGACCACACATGAGCAACACACGTATTGCGTTTATCGGTGCGGGCAACATGGCGGCCAGTCTGATTGGCGGCTTGCGCGCCAAGGGTCTGGAAGCGGCGCAGATCCGCGCCAGCGATCCGGGCGAAGAAACCCGCGCCAAAGTCAGCGCCGAACACGGCATCGAAACCTTTGCCGAGAACGCCCAGGCCATCGACGGCGTCGATGTCATCGTGCTGGCGGTCAAGCCACAGGCGATGAAAGCCGTGTGCGAGGCGCTCCGCCCGGGCCTGAAGCCGCATCAACTGGTGGTGTCGATTGCCGCCGGCATCACCTGTGCGAGCATGACCGCGTGGCTCGGCGAGCAGCCGATCGTGCGCTGCATGCCCAATACCCCGGCACTGCTGCGTCAGGGCGTCAGCGGCTTGTACGCCACCGACGAGGTAACCGCCGAGCAGCGTCAGCAAGCCGAAGAGCTACTGTCCGCCGTTGGCATCGCCCTGTGGCTGGAAGAAGAGCAGCAACTCGACGCAGTCACGGCGGTCTCAGGCTCTGGCCCGGCGTACTTCTTCCTGCTGATCGAAGCCATGACCGCTGCCGGCGTGAAACTCGGCCTGCCCAAGGCAATCGCTGAACAGCTGACCGCGCAAACCGCGCTGGGCGCCGCGCACATGGCGGTGTCCAGCGACGTTGACGCCGCCGAACTGCGCCGCCGCGTGACCTCGCCGAACGGCACGACGGAAGCGGCGATCAAATCATTCCAGGCTGGCGGCTTCGAAGCGCTGGTCGAAACCGCACTCGGCGCCGCCGCGCACCGCTCGGCCGAAATGGCCGAACAACTGGGCAAATAAGGAGCCTTTCATGATCGGATTGAACACCGCAGCGGTTTACGTGCTGCAAACCCTCGGCAGCCTGTACCTGCTGATCGTACTGCTGCGCTTCGTCCTGCAACTGGTGCGGGCGAATTTCTATAACCCGCTGTGCCAGTTCATCGTCAAAGCCACCCAGCCGCTGCTCAAGCCTCTGCGCCGGATCATCCCGAGCCTGTTCGGCCTCGACATGTCGTCGCTGGTGCTGGCGATCCTGGTGCAACTGCTGCTGATGGCGCTCACCCTGTTGCTGACCTACGGCACCACCGGCAATCCGCTGCAACTGTTGATCTGGTCGCTGATCGGCGTCACCGCGCTGTTCCTGAAGATTTTCTTCTTCGCCCTGATCATCAGCGTGATCCTGTCGTGGGTCGCACCGGGCAGCCACAATCCGGGTGCCGAACTGGTCAACCAGATCTGCGAACCGGCACTGGCGCCGTTCCGCCGCTTCCTGCCGAACCTGGGCGGCCTGGACCTTTCGCCGATCTTCGCTTTCCTCGCGCTGAAATTGATCGACATGCTGGTCATCAACAATCTGGCGGCGATGACGATGATGCCGGAGATCCTGCGTCTGCTGATGTGAGGTGGTGCGCTCGGTCTGATTCACCGAGTCGCCTTTTTCGCGAGCAGGCTCGCTCCCACAGGGGATTGCATTTCGACTGTGGGAGCGAGCCTGCTCGCGAATGGCCGCACCTCGGTCCAGAGCGAACACGCCAGCCTGATCGTTGCTTGCCGCTAACCCCCCCGGTCTTTAGACTTACGCCTCATTTCAACGAGAGCAGGGTCGATGCCAACTGCCTTCCCCCCCGATTCTGTTGGTCTGGTAACGCCGCAAACCGCGCATTTCAGCGAACCGCTGGCGCTGGCCTGTGGTCGTTCGCTGGCCGCCTATGACCTGATCTACGAAACCTACGGCACGCTCAATGCGCAGGCGAGCAACGCCGTGCTGATCTGCCACGCCCTGTCCGGCCATCATCACGCCGCCGGTTATCACAGCGTCGACGACCGCAAGCCCGGCTGGTGGGACAGCTGCATCGGCCCGGGCAAGCCGATCGACACCAACAAGTTCTTCGTGGTCAGCCTGAACAACCTCGGCGGCTGCAACGGCTCCACCGGCCCGAGCAGCGTCAACCCGGAGACCGGCAAGCCGTTCGGCGCAGACTTCCCGGTGCTCACCGTGGAAGACTGGGTGCACAGCCAGGCGCGTCTCGCTGACTTGCTCGGCATTGGCCAGTGGGCGGCGGTCATCGGCGGCAGCCTCGGCGGCATGCAGGCGCTGCAATGGACCATCACCTACCCGGATCGCGTGCGTCACTGCCTGGCCATCGCTTCGGCGCCGAAGCTGTCGGCACAGAACATCGCCTTCAACGAAGTCGCGCGTCAGGCGATCCTCACCGACCCGGAATTCCATGGCGGTTCGTTCCAGGAAGCGGGCGTGATCCCCAAGCGCGGCCTGATGCTGGCGCGCATGGTCGGGCACATCACCTATCTGTCCGATGACTCCATGGGCGAGAAATTCGGCCGTGGCCTGAAAAGCGAAAAGCTCAACTACGACTTCCACAGTGTCGAGTTCCAGGTCGAAAGCTACCTTCGCTATCAGGGCGAGGAGTTCTCCGGTCGTTTCGATGCCAATACCTACTTGCTGATGACCAAGGCGCTGGACTACTTCGATCCGGCGGCGAACTTCGACGATGATCTGGCAAAAACCTTCGAAAACGCCACGGCGAAATTCTGCGTGATGTCATTCACCACTGACTGGCGCTTCTCCCCGGCCCGTTCGCGGGAATTGGTGGACGCGCTGATGGCCGCGCGCAAGGACGTCAGCTACCTGGAAATCGACGCGCCGCAGGGCCACGACGCCTTCCTGATTCCGATCCCGCGTTATTTGCAGGCGTTCGGCAATTACATGAACCGCATTTCGTTGTGAGAAAGCCATGAGAGCTGATCTGGAAATCATCCAGGAATGGATCCCCGCCGGCAGCCGCGTCCTCGACCTCGGTTGCGGTGACGGTGAACTGCTGACCTGGCTGCGCGACAACAAGAACGTCACCGGTTATGGCCTGGAAAACGACGCCGAGAACATCGCCGAGTGCGTGGCCAAGGGCATCAACGTCATTGAGCAGGACCTGGACAAAGGGCTGGGCAACTTCGCCAGCAACAGTTTCGACATCGTCGTCATGACCCAGGCCCTGCAAGCCGTGCATTACCCGGACAAGATCCTCGACGAAATGCTTCGCGTCGGCCGCCAGTGCATCATCACTTTCCCGAACTTCGGCCACTGGCGCTGCCGCTGGTATCTGGCAAGCAAGGGCCGCATGCCAGTGTCGGAGTTCCTCCCTTACACCTGGTACAACACGCCGAACATCCACTTCTGTACGTTCGAGGATTTCGAAGAACTGTGCCGCGAACGTGATGCGAAGGTCATTGATCGGCTTGCCGTGGATCAACAGCACCGCCACGGGTGGGCCAGTAAGCTATGGCCTAATCTGTTAGGTGAAATCGGTATCTACCGCGTCAGCAGTCCGCAACTGGCGGACCACAAGGTCGCGGTCTGAGCCGAGCCATTTCGAGGAGCACGAACATGAGTCGTCTAGCGTTGTTGTTACTCACCGCCTGCCTGAGCGCTGGCGCCATCGCGGCGGACGTCATCAAGGGTGAACGCAAGGAAACCTTCGGCGACGTCACGGTGCACTACAACACCTTCAACTCGACGTTTCTGCAACCAGACATCGCCAAGGCTGCCGAGCTGATCCGCAGCAAGAACCAGGGCGTGATCAACGTTTCAGTGATGAAGCACGGCAAACCGCTGATCGCCAGCGTCACCGGCACGGTCAAAGACCTGACCAGCCAAAGCGTGCCGCTGAGTTTTCGCCAGGTCACCGAGCAGGGCGCGATCTACTACATCGCCCAGTACCCGGTGCCCCAGCAGGAAACCCGCACCTTTGAAATCAAGGTGCAGAACGGCGACAAGATCCACACTATCCACTTCAACCAAGAACTCTTTCCCGGCGAATGATGAACATCAAGCAGCTCGTACTGGCCAGCCATAACGCCGGCAAACTCAAAGAACTCCAGGCCATGCTCGGCGAATCGGTGCAACTGCGTTCGATTGGCGAGTGGAGCAAGGTCGAGCCTGAAGAAACCGGTCTGTCGTTCGTCGAGAACGCAATTCTCAAGGCACGCAACGCCGCGCGCATTTCCGGTTTGCCGGCACTGGCCGACGATTCCGGGCTGGCGGTGGATTTTCTCGGCGGCGCACCGGGTATTTATTCGGCGCGTTATGCCGACGGCCAGGGCGATGCAGCGAACAACGCCAAACTGCTCGAGGCGCTGAAAGACGTGCCGCAAGCCGAGCGTGGCGCGCAATTCGTTTGCGTATTGGCGCTGGTGCGGCATGCCGACGATCCGCTGCCGATCCTCTGCGAAGGTCTGTGGCACGGGCGCATCCTCACCGCTGCCAGCGGCGAACACGGCTTCGGTTATGACCCGTTGTTCTGGGTGCCGGAGCGCGACTGCTCCAGTGCCGAGTTGAGCCCGGCCGACAAGAACCAGATCAGCCACCGCGCCCGTGCAATGGATCTGCTGCGCCAGCGTCTGGGCCTGAAATGACCACTGATTCTTCCGCGTCGCCGCTGATCTTCGGCGGCGCCGCGTCTTCGCCTCGGGCGCCGCTGCCAACCTTGCCGCCTCTGGCGCTGTACATCCACATCCCGTGGTGTGTGCGCAAATGCCCTTATTGTGACTTCAACTCGCACACCGCCAGCCCCGTGCTGCCGGAGCAGGAATACGTCGACGCGTTGCTGGCCGATCTCGATCAGGATCTGCACGCTGTTTACGGCCGTGAAATCAGCTCGATTTTCTTCGGTGGTGGCACGCCGAGTCTGTTCAGTGCCGAGGCGCTTGGACGCTTGCTGAAGGGTGTCGAGCAGCGCATCCCGTTCGCCAGCGATATCGAAATCACCCTTGAGGCCAACCCGGGCACCTTCGAACAAGCGAAGTTCGTGGCGTACCGTCAGTTGGGCATCAATCGCCTGTCGATCGGCATCCAGAGTTTCCAGCAGGAAAAGCTTGAGGCACTGGGCCGAATTCACAACGGCGACGAAGCCGTGCGCGCTGCCGGCATGGCTCGGCAGGCCGGGTTCGACAACTTCAATCTCGACTTGATGCACGGTTTGCCCGATCAGTCGCTGGACGACGCCTTGAGCGACCTGCGTCAGGCCATCGCGCTGAATCCGACGCATATCTCGTGGTATCAGCTGACGCTGGAGCCGAACACGGTGTTCTGGAATCAGCCGCCGGTGCTGCCGGAAGACGACACGCTGTGGGACATTCAGGAGGCCGGGCAGGCGCTGCTGGCCGAGCACGGTTACGCGCAATACGAAGTGTCGGCCTATGCCCAAGCCGGGCGGCCGGCGCGGCATAACCTCAATTACTGGAGCTTCGGCGATTTCATCGGCATCGGCGCCGGTGCGCATGGCAAGCTGAGTCATCCGGACGGGCGCATTGTGCGGACCTGGAAGACCCGTCTGCCGAAGGACTATCTGAATCCGGCGAAGAGCTTTCAGGCCGGCGAGAAATCGCTGACCAATGAGGAAATGCCGTTCGAATTCCTGATGAATGCCCTGCGCCTGACCGCCGGGGTGGACTCGCGCCTGTACAGCGAGCGTACCGGTCTGTCTCTGGACACGCTTGCCGAAGGCCGGCGCGAGGCCGAACAAAGCGGTCTGTTGCAGGTCGAACCGTCACGTCTGGCGGCCACCGAACGCGGCCAGCTGTTCCTCAACGATTTGCTGCAACAATTTCTGAACTGAGCCCAACCCCGAACGGCAGCCCAAGGAAAACCCATGGATTTGATACTCGACCTGCTCGCCACTGTCTCCCGCTGGAGCCGCAGCAACCTCTCGGAAATCGCTCTGGCGCTGGTCGGTTGCCTGCTGGTGCTGTTTGGCGCCGATTTCAAAGGCTGGGTCGAGCAACGCCTGGGCAGCATCGCCGGCGCCTTGCGCGTGCCACTGATGGCCCTGCTGTGTGTGATAGGCAGCGGCGCCGCGCTGATCTATGCCACGCCGTGGGTAGTGAGGGGTTTGAGCCAGTTCAACAACTACAGCCTGGCGCCGGTGTTGCTGGTGGTGCTGGTGTTGATCGGCGTCGTCGCGGATCGCCGTTGATCTGTCAGCCGCTTGTGATCGTTCCCATGCTCCGCGTGGGAATGCCTCAATGGACGCTCTGCGTCCGCTTTGGGACGCGGAGCGTCCCGGGCTGCATTCCCACGCAGAGCGTGGGAACGATCATTGCGTGATGCTTAAGCGATCTTTTCGAACTTCAGATCCCACACGCCATGGCCAAGACGTTCGCCGCGGCGTTCGAACTTGGTGATCGGGCGTTCGGCCGGGCGCGGCACGCACTTGCCGTCTTCGGCGAGGTTGCGGTAGCCCGGGGCGACGTTCATCACTTCCAGCATGTATTCGGCGTACGGTTCCCAGTCGGTGGCCATGTGCAAAATACCGCCGACCTTCAACTTGCTGCGCACCAGTTCGGCAAACGAAGCCTGGACGATACGGCGCTTGTGGTGGCGGCTCTTGTGCCACGGATCGGGGAAGAACAGCATCAGGCGGTCGAGGCTGTTGTCGGCGATGCAGCGGTTGAGCACTTCGATCGCATCGCAATCGTAAACCCGCAGATTGGTCAGACCTTGCGTCAGTACGCCATTGAGCAGGGCGCCGACACCCGGACGGTGTACTTCAACGCCGATGAAATCCTGTTCCGGCGCCGCCGCGGCCATTTCCAGCAGCGAGTGGCCCATGCCGAAACCGATTTCCAGCGAGCGCGGTGCCGAGCGGCCGAACACCTGGTCGTAATCGACCGGCGCATCGGCCAGCGGCAGCACGTACAGCGGCGCGCCCTGATCCAGGCCGCGTTGCTGGCCTTCGGTCATGCGCCCGGCGCGCATCACGAAACTCTTGATGCGGCGGTGTTGGCGCTCGTCGCCTTCGTCCGGCTGGACAGGCGTGTCGTTCGATTCAGTCATCAATGGCTCTTACTTGATCAGACCATCCAGCGGCGAAGAGGCGCTGGCATAGAGTTTTTTCGGCATGCGGCCGGCGAGGTAAGCCAGACGGCCCGCGACGATAGCGTGCTGCATGGCTTGGGCCATCATCACCGGCTGCTGGGCGTGGGCGATGGCCGAGTTCATCAGTACGGCGTCGCAACCCAGTTCCATGGCGATGGTCGCGTCGGAAGCGGTGCCGACGCCGGCATCGACCAGCACCGGGATCTTCGCTTCTTCAAGGATGATCTGCAGGTTGTACGGATTGCAGATGCCCAGACCGGAACCGATCAGACCGGCCAGCGGCATCACGGCGATGCAGCCGATTTCCGCCAGTTGCCGGGCGATGATCGGGTCATCGCTGGTGTAGACCATCACGTCGAAGCCTTCCTTGACCAGCGTTTCGGCGGCCTTGAGGGTTTCGATCACGTTGGGGAACAGGGTTTTCTGGTCGGCCAGCACTTCCAGCTTCACCAGGTTGTGGCCATCGAGCAGCTCACGAGCGAGGCGGCAGGTGCGCACCGCTTCGATGGCGTCGTAGCAACCGGCGGTGTTCGGCAGGAAGGTGTAGCGATCCGGCGACAGCACTTCGAGCAGGTTCGGCTCGCCTTCGATCTGGCCCAGGTTGGTGCGGCGCACGGCGAAGGTGACGATCTCGGCGCCCGAGGCTTCGATGGCCTGGCGAGTTTCTTCCATGTCACGGTACTTGCCGGTACCGACCAGCAAACGCGACTGGTAAGTACGACCGGCCAGCACAAAAGGCTTGTCGCTACGAACGATGCTCATGGGGAATCCTCTTCAAGGGTGAGGGTCTTGCAGAATGCTTGCCCTTGCGGGCCGAGGGCGATCAGCCGCCGCCGATGGCGTGGACGACTTCGACATTATCGCCGTCGTTCAATGGGGTATCGGCATGCTGGCTGCGCGGGACGATGTCCAGATTGAGCTCGACCGCCACCCGGCGTCCGGTCAGTTCCAGACGGGTGATCAGGCCCGCAACGGTTTCACCGTCGGGCAATTCAAAGGGCTCACCGTTCAACTGAATGCGCATGCACAACGCCGCCATCATTTTTAGGGGCTGGCATTCTAGCCCGATCATGACCTAAAGGTCAGTACCAAGCGTCAAGCGATTAGCTGCAAGCGCCAGGCGGCGAGGCCGAGGCAAACCCAACCGGTGAGAAACGCGAGGCCGCCGAACGGGGTGATGATGCCGAGCTTGCTGATGCCGGTCATGGTCAGCAGATACAGGCTGCCCGAGAACAGTAGAATACCAACGGCGAAGGAAACGCCGGCCCAAGTGACCAGCCGGCCTTGAATCTGCGTGGCCAGCAATGCCACGCCGAACAATGCCAAGGTGTGCACCAGTTGGTAGGTGACGCCGGTGTGAAAAATCGCCAGGTACTCCGGGGTCAGACGGTTTTTAAGGCCATGGGCGGCAAAGGCGCCCAGCGCCACACCGGTAAAGCCGAAAAAAGCGGCCAGCATCAAAAAGCCACGCAGCATGGGGAACTCCAGTCAGACGCGTTCGGCAGGGTCTGTATAATGGCCCGCTCCACGGGTTCGGCCAAGCCATCTCTATGCTGCGTTCAATTTTCCGTCGTCTCACAAAGGCCCTGCTCTGGTTCGCCGGTGGCAGTGTCTTGCTGGTGTTGGTGTTTCGCTTTGTGCCACCGCCGGGAACGGCGTTGATGGTCGAACGCAAGATCGAGTCCTGGGTCGACGGTGAGCCGATCGATCTGCAACGCAGCTGGAAGCCGTGGGACGAGATCTCCGACGACCTCAAGGTGGCTGTGATAGCCGGCGAGGACCAGAAATTTCCCGAGCATTGGGGCTTCGATCTGCGCGCGATCCAGGCCGCACTGGCCCATAACGAACTGGGCGGCTCGATTCGCGGCGCCAGCACCTTGAGTCAGCAGGTGTCGAAAAACCTGTTTCTGTGGTCTGGCCGCAGCTATCTGCGCAAGGGCCTGGAAGCGTGGTTCACCGCGCTGATCGAGGTGTTCTGGCCCAAGCAGCGAATTCTTGAGGTGTACCTGAACAGCGTCGAATGGGATGACGGCGTGTTTGGCGCTGAAGCGGCGGCCCGGCATCACTTTGGCGTGAGCGCGAGGTCTTTGTCGCGCCAGCAGGCGAGTTACCTGGCGGCGGTGCTGCCCAATCCGCGGGTGTGGAGCGCGAGTCATCCGACTGGTTATGTGTCCCGTCGGGCGGGCTGGATTCGGCAGCAGATGAGTCAGCTGGGTGGGGACAGTTATTTGCTGGGGTTGAATGATTCGCGGCGGGCGCCTTGGTCGGAATAACACTGAACATCCAGTATAGGAGTGAGCCTGCTCGCGATAGCGGTTTGTCAGTAACGAAGATGTTGCCTGATACACCGCTATCGCGAGCAGGCTCACTCCTACAGGGGGGTTTGTGTGGAACCGGAAATCAAAACGCCCCGATCATCGCTGATCGGGGCGTTTTTTTGTTACTGATTCGCCAGTTACGCGGCGATCGACAACTTGAGCTTGTTCATCGCGCTTTTTTCGAGCTGACGGATTCGCTCGGCCGACACGTTGTACTTCTGCGCCAGGTCGTGCAGCGTGGCTTTCTCTTCAGCCAGCCAGCGCTGATAGAGGATGTCACGGCTGCGCTCGTCCAGCACTTCCAGGGCTTCGTGCAGGTTGGTGTTGGAGTTGTCGCTCCAGTCGGCATCTTCCAGTTGACGCGCCGGGTCGTACCGGTGGTCTTCCAGATAGTTGGCCGGCGACTGGAAAGCGCTGTCATCGTCGGCCTCTGCAGCCGGGTCGAAGGCCATGTCATGGCCGGTCAGACGACTTTCCATCTCACGCACTTCCCGCGGCTCGACGCCGAGGCTTTCCGCCACACGGTGGACTTCCTCGTTGTTCAGCCATGCCAGACGTTTCTTCTGGCTGCGCAGGTTGAAGAACAGCTTGCGCTGGGCCTTGGTGGTCGCGACTTTCACAATGCGCCAGTTGCGCAGGATGAATTCGTGAATTTCCGCCTTGATCCAGTGCACGGCGAACGACACCAGACGCACACCCATTTCCGGGTTGAAGCGCTTCACGGCCTTCATCAGACCGACGTTACCTTCCTGGATCAGGTCAGCCTGAGCCAGACCGTAGCCGGAATAGCTACGGGCAATGTGTACGACAAAACGCAGGTGGGCGAGCACCATCTGCCGAGCCGCCCCCAAATCCTGCTCATAGTAGAGACTCTCGGTCAGTTCACGCTCCTGCTCCGGCGTCAGCAATGGAATGCTGTTGACGGTGTGCACGTAGGCTTCCAGGTTCGCACCCGGAACCAACGCATACGCAGGTTGCAAAGAATTGGTCATACGAAAAAACCTCCCACTTACATACTCGTGCCTCTCGGCACTGCGAAAAATTGACCGGGAACTCAGGTACAAGTTCCCATAAAAACCGCAAGGTCAATCACGCGCAAAAAAGATTCTACTTCGGCGCCAGCTCCCTGAGATGACGTGCGACTGCAATCCATGCACCGATATAACCCAACAGCACCGCGCCAAGCAAGAGCGACAGACCGTCGGCCGCTGGCACGCCGGCCAGGGCGAAATCACTGCCGTACAAGCCGGCCAGTCCAACCACCGCATCGTTCAGCCAGTTCAGGCCGAACGCCAAAACGCCCCAGGACAGCAGTCCTGCACCGAAGCCATACAACGCGCCCATATAAAGGAAAGGGCGGCGCACATAACTGTCAGTGCCGCCGACGAGTTTAATCACTTCTATCTCGGTGCGGCGGTTTTCAATATGAAGACGAATGGTATTGCCTATCACCAAAAGTAATGCAGACACCAAAAGTACTGTCAGACCGAAGACAAAGCGGTCGCCCAGCTTGAGGATGGCGGCCAGACGCTCGACCCAGACTAGATCAAGTTGCGCCTGTTGTACCTTGGGCAGCTCGGAAAGTTTTTGTCTTAATGCTTCGAGTGTCGGCTTGTCGACTTCGTTCGGTGTGACTAAAACCACACCCGGCAAAGGGTTCTCAGGCAACTCACGCAGGGCTTCGCCCAGGCCGGACTGCTGCTGGAACTCTTCCAGCGCTTGATCGCGGCCGACATATTCGGCATCAGCTACGCCGGGCATACCTTTGATCTGCTCACGCAGCGACTCGCCCTGCTCCGGGCTGGCGTCGAGTTGCAGGTACAGCGAAATCTGTGCCGCGCGCTGCCAGGAGCCACCGAGACGCTCGACGTTGTTAAGCAACAGCGAAAGCCCCATCGGCAGACTCAACGCAACGGCCATCACCATGCAGGTGAAGAAGCTGCCGATCGGCTGTTTGCCGAGACGGCGCAGGCTGTCGAGCAGACTGGCGCGATGGCTTTCAATCCAGGCGCGGAACAGCGTGGCAAAGTCCGGACCGTCGTCATCGTCATGTTTTTTCTTTTTCGGCGGTTGCGGGTCGGCGGCCTTCGGGGCCACGCGCTCGGAAACCTTCGGACTGCGTGTTGCACTCATACCCCGGCCTCCCCGTCGCCGATCAAGCGACCGCGTTGCAGGGTCAGCATGCGATGGCGCATACGCGCGATCAGCGCCAGGTCGTGACTGGCGATCAGCACGCTGGTACCCAAACGGTTGATGTCTTCGAACACGCCCATGATTTCGGCGGCCAGACGCGGGTCGAGGTTACCGGTCGGCTCATCCGCCAGCAGCAAGGCCGGGCGGTGAACAATGGCGCGGGCAATGCCGACGCGCTGTTGCTGACCAGTGGACAGGTCGCCCGGGTACAGATCAGTTTTATCCGACAGCGCCACACGCTCCAGCGCCGAATCGACGCGTTTGGCGATCTCGGCCTTGGACAGGCCGAGAATCTGCAGCGGCAACGCGACGTTATTGAACACCGTGCGATCAAACAGCAACTGGTGATTCTGGAACACCACGCCGATTTGCCGGCGCAAAAACGGGATCTGCGCGTTGCTGATGGTGCTCAGGTCTTGCCCGGCGAGCAGCAGTTTGCCGCTGGTCGGGCGCTCCATCGCCAGCAACAGGCGCAACAGCGTGGATTTACCGGCCCCGGAGTGGCCGGTGACAAACAGGAACTCGCCACGACGGACTCGAAAGCTCAGCTCATGCAAGCCGACGTGACCGTTCGGGTAGCGCTTACCGACCTGTTCGAAACGAATCATGAACGCTCCCGCTCGGCAAACAGTGCCTGGACAAAGGGTTCGGCTTCAAAGGTACGCAAATCGTCGATGCCTTCGCCGACACCGATGTAGCGGATCGGCAGGCCAAACTGCTTGGCCAGGGCGAAAATCACCCCACCCTTGGCGGTGCCGTCGAGCTTGGTCAGCGCCAGCCCGGTCAGTTCGACGGTCTGGTTGAATTGCTTGGCCTGGTTGATGGCGTTCTGGCCAGTACCGGCGTCGAGCACCAGCAGCACTTCGTGCGGCGCGTCGGCGTCGAGCTTGCCAATGACCCGGCGAACCTTTTTCAGCTCTTCCATCAGGTTGTCTTTGGTGTGCAGACGCCCGGCGGTGTCAGCGATCAGTACGTCGATGCCACGGGCCTTGGCGGCCTGCACGGCGTCGAAGATCACCGACGCGGAGTCAGCACCGGTGTGCTGAGCGATGACCGGGATCTTGTTGCGCTCGCCCCAGACCTGCAATTGCTCCACGGCCGCGGCACGGAAGGTGTCGCCGGCGGCCAGCATGACTTTCTTGCCTTCCAGTTGCAGTTTCTTCGCCAGTTTGCCAATGGTGGTGGTTTTGCCGGCGCCGTTGACGCCAACCACCAGAATCACGAACGGCTTGTTCTGCGAGGCGATTTTCAGCGGCTGTTCGACTGGTTTGAGCATTGCT
Source organism: Pseudomonas sp. SWRI99 (assembly GCF_014270125.1). Taxonomy (NCBI): domain Bacteria; kingdom Pseudomonadati; phylum Pseudomonadota; class Gammaproteobacteria; order Pseudomonadales; family Pseudomonadaceae; genus Pseudomonas; species Pseudomonas sp. SWRI99. The sequence goes on from NZ_JABWQR010000007.1 coordinate 63,241, forward strand.
GCCAGCTCGGCCTGCAGGGATTTGTACAGCGCGTCGGCGTCAGCCAGCTCCTTGCGCGCAACCTTCTGGGTCAGGCGCTGAATGATTTGCGTGGTGGCTTCGACGCCTACGTCAGCAGTGAGCAGGCGGGTTTCGAGGTCGTCGAGCAGTTCATCGTCGATGGTCTTGCGGCCTAGGAACAGACTGGCCATGCCCTCGCCGATGCTGGCGCTGGTTTTCGACAGGCCTTGCTTGAGACGGGCGAAGAAACCGGCTTTGGTTTCTTCGGTGCGTGGGGTTTCGACCGGCGTTTCTACAGAGCTTTCGACCGGCACGATCGAAGCGACAACTGGCGCAGCGGCAATCGGTGCAGGCTCGGACGGCTGGGCAAGCGGCGTGTTCGGGTCGGTAATCGCCGGCGCTGGCTCAACAACCGGTGCAGGCTCAGGCTCCACAGCAACCTCGGTAACCTCGGTAACCGGCGCCGGAGTCACTGGCGTCATCTGCGGCGCAGCTTCTTCGACGAAGGCCGCCGGTTCTTCCGCCGCCGGCAAATTAGGCCTCGGCTCGGCGGCGGGCGTCAGCGGCAACTTGGCAGCGGCCGGCGTTTCAGGCTCGGCTTCTGCCTGCGGTTGCAGCACTGGCTCGGCGATCGGCAGAACAATCGGTGCCGGCTCTTCTTCTATTACAGGTGCTGGCGCCGGAGCCGGCTCAGGAATCGCGGGCGGCTGTTCGACGACGGTTTCCTGCGATTTCTTCCGCAGCCATCCGAACAGGCTTTTCTTCTCGCCAGCCGCAGCTGGGGTCTTCTTGTCGTCGTTGGAACCAAACATGGAGGACGGCTATCTCACGGTAGCGACGCGCCAACAGGGCGCCCCGGCAAATAAATATTCGATGCAGAACAGACTGTGTTTCATCCAGCTTGTTCACGGGCAACATTTTGTCGAGGCACGTAAGGCACCTCAAGGATCGTTTTAACGATGGTCTAAACCGGTGAAAATCGGCGAAAAGGCAGCGTCTGGTTGCCAAACCGCTGCTTTGTGCCGCAAACCCATTCAGCCTTGTCAGGTCGCTGAACCTGATAGACGTGGTCGCCGGTAAAACGGATCAGTATCCTAGCACCTCCTCGCCCGCCTAGGCTAAGACCAAGCGGGCAGCCCAACAGGTTGAAAAACGAATGAATGCTCTAGCCCGCCGCGCTGCCGGCCTGCTGCTCAGCGCAGTCTGCCTGCCCCTTTCGGCCCTGGCGGCCGACCCGCAACCGACCCATGAATTCACCCTCGACAACGGCCTCAAGGTTGTCGTGCGCGAGGACCATCGTGCGCCGGTGGTTGTCTCGCAGATCTGGTACAAGGTTGGCTCCAGCTATGAGACCCCGGGCCAGACCGGCCTGTCCCACGCGCTCGAACACATGATGTTCAAGGGCAGCGAAAAAGTCGGCCCCGGCGAAGCCTCGCTGATCCTGCGCGACCTCGGTGCCGAAGAGAACGCGTTCACCAGCGACGACTTCACGGCGTATTACCAAGTGCTGGCCCGCGACCGCCTCGGCGTGGCCTTCGAGCTGGAAGCCGACCGCATGGCCAATCTGCGCCTGCCGGCCGACGAGTTCGCCAAGGAAATCGAAGTCATCAAGGAAGAGCGCCGCCTGCGCACCGATGACAAGCCGATGTCCAAGGCCTACGAGCGCTACAAGGCCATGGCCTACCCGGCCAGCGGCTACCACACGCCGACCATCGGCTGGATGGCCGATCTGGAACGCATGAAGGTCGAAGAGCTGCGCCACTGGTACCAATCCTGGTACGCGCCGAACAACGCCACGCTGGTGGTGGTCGGTGACGTCACCCCGGACGAAGTGAAAACCCTCGCCCAGCGCTATTTCGGTCCGGTCGCCAAGCGCGACGTCCCGGCGGCGAAAAAGCCGCTGGAACTGGCCGAGCCCGGCGAGCGCCAGATCACCCTGCGCGTGCAAACCCAGCTGCCGAGCCTGATGCTCGGTTTCAACGTACCGAGCATTGCCACTGCCGAAGACAAGCGTTCGGTGAACGCCTTGCGCCTGATCTCCGCCCTGCTCGATGGCGGCTACAGCGGGCGCATCCCGACACAACTGGAGCGCGGCGAAGAACTGGTCTCCGGCGGCTCGTCGGACTATGACGCCTACACCCGTGGCGACAGCCTGTTCACCTTGTCGGCGACGCCGAACACGCAGAAGAAAAAGACCCTCGCTCAGGCTGAGGCCGGCTTGTGGAAACTGCTCGAGCAGCTGAAAACCACCGCGCCGTCTGCCGAAGAGCTGGAACGCGTGCGCGCCCAAGTCATCGCCGGTCTGGTCTACGAGCGTGATTCGATCACCAGCCAGGCCACCGCTATCGGTCAACTGGAAACGGTCGGTCTGTCGTGGAAGCTGATGGACACTGAACTGGCCGATCTGGAAAGCGTGACTCCGCAAGACATCCAGAACGCCGCGAAAAAGTATTTCACCCGCGAACGTCTCAGCGTCGCCCACGTCCTGCCACTGGAGACGACTCATGAGTAAGCGCACATCCCCACGCCTGTTGCTCGGCCTGATCGGCGTGGCCGTGATCGGCTCTGCTGCGGTGTACCTGTCACCAAGCGCTGACAGCCATGCCAGCGAAGCACTGGATAACGCCAAAACCAGCCAGAAACTGCAATCGCTCGCCGAGCTCGACGGCAAGGCCCCCGCCAGCCGCAAGCTAGACGTGCAGACCTGGAACACCGCTGAAGGCGCCAAAGTGCTGTTCGTCGAAGCCCATGAGCTGCCGATGTTCGACATGCGCCTGATCTTCGCCGCGGGCAGCAGTCAGGACGGCAACGCCCCTGGCCTCGCGGTGCTGACCAACGCCATGCTCAACGAAGGCATCGCCGGCAAAGACGTCGGCGCCATCGCTCAGGGTTTCGAAGGCCTCGGTGCCGATTTCGGTAACGGTGCGTTCAAGGACATGGCGCTGGCCTCCCTGCGCAGCCTGAGTGCCGCCGATAAACGTGAACCGGCGCTGAAGCTGTTCGCCGAAGTGGTCGGCAAACCAACCTTCCCGGCGGACTCCTTCGCGCGCATCAAGAACCAGATGCTCGCCGGTTTCGAATACCAGAAACAGAACCCCGGCAAACTGGCCAGCCTGGAGCTGATGAAGCGCTTGTATGGCGATCACCCGTACGCGCATTCGAGCGACGGCAACCCGCAGAGCGTGCCGAAGATCAGCCTCGCGCAATTACGCGAGTTCCACGCCAAGGCCTACGCGGCGGGCAACGCGGTGATCGCTCTGGTCGGCGACCTGTCGCGGGCCGAAGCCGAGGCGATCGCCAATCAGGTCTCCTCCGCCCTGCCGAAAGGCCCGGCGCTGGCGCCGATCGCTCAGCCGCAGGAACCGAAGGCCAGCGTCAGCCACATCGAATTCCCGTCCAAGCAAACCAACCTGATGCTCGCGCAACTGGGCATCGACCGTGACGATCCGGATTATGCGGCGCTGTCGATGGGCAACCAGATTCTCGGTGGCGGCGGTTTCGGTACGCGCCTGATGAGCGAAGTGCGCGAGAAACGTGGCCTGGCCTACGGTGTGTATTCGGCGTTCAGCCCGATGCAAGCCCGCGGCCCGTTCATGATCAACCTGCAGACCCGCGCGCAAATGAGCGAAGGCACGCTGAAACTGGTGCAGGACGTACTCGCCGATTACCTGAAAAGCGGGCCGACGCAGAAAGAACTCGACGACGCCAAACGCGAGCTAGCCGGCAGTTTCCCGCTGTCCACCGCGAGCAACGCCGATATCGTTGGCCAACTCGGCGCCATGGGCTTCTATAATCTGCCGCTGAGCTATCTGGACGACTTCATGCGTCAGTCCCAGAGCCTGACCGTGGAACAAGTCCGCGAGGCCCTGAACAAACACCTGAGCACGGATAAAATGGTCATCGTTACCGCCGGCCCGACCGTGCCGCAAGAGCCGTTACCGGCCCCATCTGACAAACCTGCCGAGCAACCGCTCGGGGTTCCGGAGCATTAATGGCCACTCGACCAGCGAAAAAACCTGCGCAAAACGTGCACAACGGCGTGAATCAGCTGCGCATCATTGGCGGCCAGTGGCGCAGCCGCAAACTCAGCTTCCCTGACGCACCGGGCCTGCGCCCGACGCCGGATCGCGTGCGTGAAACCCTGTTCAACTGGCTCGCGCCGTATGTTGAGGGAGCCAAAGTCCTCGATCCGTTCGCTGGCAGCGGCGCGCTGTTTCTCGAAGCGCTGTCCCGTGGCGCGGCCATGGGCCAGGCGCTCGATGCCAGCAACATTGCCGTCTCCAGTCTCAAAGAACACCTCGGCACCCTGCGCTGCACCAACGGTCAGGTACAGACCGCCGACGCGCTGCGCTATCTGGAAACCCAGACCGCGACGCCGTTCGATCTGGTGTTCCTCGACCCGCCGTTCAACCAGAACCTGCTGCCAGCGGTTTGCACATTGCTGGAAGAACGTCAGTGGCTGGCGGCGGATTCGTGGATCTACACTGAAAGCGAGACAGCGCCCTCGACTCTGGGCCTGCCGGGCAACTGGCGCCTGCACCGTGAACAGAAATCGGGGCGGGTTTACTACGCGCTGTGGCAGCGCACGGCAGACATCGCCGATTAGTCCAAGGCGAGCAAGTATCTGTGGCGAGGGAGCTTGCTCCCGCCGGGTCGCGAAGCGGCCCCTCTTTTTCTACTAAAAGCAGGGGACTGCTGCGCAGCCCAGCGGGAGCAAGCTCCCTCGCCACAATGAGCCTGTGTATTCCGAAAATTGACTATCGGCCTTGTGGGCCTCATCACATCGCTGCATCGAGAACCATCGTGTCCGCCTCTTCAGAACGGTTTATCCCCGCCTTCGGCCTCGGCAATCCACACTTGCAAACCTTGTGGGGGCCGCTGTGGCGCAAGACCGTGCACATCTCACGCGAGCGCGAGCGACTCTGGCTAGAGGATGGCGACTTTCTCGACCTCGACTGGCACGGCCCGCACAGCGCCGAGGCACCGCTGGTACTGGTGCTGCACGGTCTGACGGGTTCGTCCAATTCGCCCTACGTGGCGGGCATTCAAAAGGCACTGGCCGATCAGGGCTGGGCCAGTGTCGCGCTGAACTGGCGCGGTTGTTCCGGCGAACCGAACCTGTTGCCGCGCAGCTACCACTCAGGCGCCAGCGAAGACCTTGCCGAAGCTATCCAACACCTGCGCGCCAAGCGCCCGCTGGCACCGCTGTACGCGGTTGGCTATTCACTGGGCGGCAATGTACTGCTCAAACATCTGGGCGAAACGGGTAGCAACAGTGGCGTGCTCGGCGCGGTGGCGGTGTCGGTGCCGTTCCGCCTCGATCAGTGTGCCGATCGTATCGGCCAGGGATTTTCCCGGGTCTATCAGGCGCACTTCATGCGCGAGATGGTCGCCTACATCAAGAACAAGCAGCGCCAGTTCCAGCATGACGGGCGTGAGGACGGGCTGGCAAAACTGGCGGCGCTCGGCTCGCTGGAAAACATGCGCACGTTCTGGGACTTCGACGGCCGGGTGACGGCACCGCTGCACGGTTTCACCGACGCCGAGGATTACTACCGCCGCGCTTCAAGCCGCTACTACCTCGGCGAGATTCGCACACCGACCCTGATCATTCAGGCCGCGGACGATCCGTTCGTGTTCCCCCACAGCCTGCCGCAAGCGGCTGAGCTGTCGGACTGTACGCAGTTCGAATTGCAGGCGCGTGGCGGGCATGTCGGTTTCGTCGACGGCTCGATTCGTCAGCCCGGTTATTACCTGGAGCGGCGTATTCCGCAATGGCTGGCCGCCGCTGGTCTGTGAGCGCCGAGTAACCTCTTGTAGGAGTGAGCCTGCTCGCGATGCGGTGTGTCCGTCAGCAATCATGCTGGACGTGCCGACGCCTTCGCGGGCAAGCCCGCTCCCACGCGGATTTGCGCTTTGATCAGATTTTGCGATGTGGCACAAGACTATGTGGGAGCGGGCTTGCTCGCGAAAGTGGTGTGTCAATCAGCGCTGAATTCACAGACAAACCGCTATCGCGAGCAGGCTCACTCCTACAGGAGGTTTGTGGTGGTTATTCGCCCGTGGCGATGCCGCGCGAAGGCTCGTTGATCCACTCGCTCCACGACCCGGCGTACAGCGCGCCCAGCGGATAGCCCGCCAGGCACAGCGCGAACAGGTTGTGACACGCCGTTACTCCGGAACCGCAATAGGCAACCAGGTCCGCTGGCGAACGCTCACCGAGCTTCACGGCAAAGCGCTGCTTGAGTTGCGCCGCCGGCAAGAAGCGGCCATCGCTGCCAAGGTTGTCGGTGAATGCCGCGCATTGCGCGCCGGGAATATGCCCGGCAACCGGATCAATCGGTTCGACCTCGCCTTTGAAACGCGGCAGCGCGCGGGCGTCGAGCAGGGTCAGCGTTGGCTGGCCGAGGCGCTGCTGCAATTGTTCGGCGCTGAGCAGCAGGCGCATGTCAGGCTGACCGGTGAAACTGCCCGGCGTCACGCTTGGCGGATCCAGGCTCAGCGGCAGGCCAGCCGCGTGCCAGGCCTTGAGCCCGCCATCGAGGATAAACACACCGTCACGCTTGCTCAGCCACGCCAGCAACCACCACGCCCGCGCGGCATATGCGCCCGGGCCGTCGTCATACAAAACCACCTCGCTGTCATTGCTGACGCCCCAGGCTTGCAGGCGCTCGATCAAGGCTGCCGGCTCCGGCAATGGATGGCGACCCGTTACGCCCTTCTCGACCTTACCGCTGAGGTCACGCTCCAGGTCCGCAAAGCTCGCCCCGGCAATGTGCCCTTCGGCGTAGCTGCGTTGGCCGTAGTCCGGATCTTCGAGGGCGAAACGACAATCGAGAATCACCAGCCCCGGCTGCTCTTTGCGGGCATCGAGGGCTTGCGGGCTGATCAATTGCGCTATCGGCATAACGGGGCTCCTGGTGGCTTTCAACACTACGGTTTATTGCACGTCTTCGAGGGCCTGGGCCAGCGGTACGTAGAACTCGTCGAACAGGGCATTGACTTGCTCACGCGCCTGCTCGGTGACGAATCCCGCCTCCAGCACCAGCACCTGGTACACGCCACGCTTTACCGCCTGTTCGCTGAGGTGATTGGAATTCTCCCGGGTGGTGCACAGAAAACGCACCCACGACGTCAGGATGATCCAGGCGTTGAGGGTCAGCGATTCGATCTGCACGCGATCCATTTTCAGGATCCCGGCGGCGACGAAACCTTCGTAGATCGCCGCGCCCTGGATCACGCAGCGCTGGGAAAAGCGTCGGTAACGCGCAGCCAGTTCCGGGTCGCTGTCGAGCAGATGTTCGAGATCGCGATGCAGAAAGCGGTAACGCCACATCGCCGACAGCAATTCCTTGAGATAGAAACGCTTGTCTTCGACGGTTGCCGCGCGCCCCTGCGGCGGACGCAGGAAGCTGTCTACCAGCGCTTCGTACTCGCTGAACAACACAGCGATGATCGCCTGCTTGTTAGGGAAGTGGTAGTACAGGTTGCCCGGAGAAATCTCCATGTGCGCGGCGATGTGGTTGGTACTGATGCTGCGCTCGCCCTGTTGATTGAACAGCTCCAGGCTGTTCTGCACGATGCGCTCGCTGGTTTTTATTCGTGGGGCCATGGCTTGAGCTTTAATTCAGAGTGCGTAGACGGAGCATCTTACGACCTAACCGGAAATGGATAAAACACTGCTGTGCCGGGAAGTCATTTGACTTTCTAGAGCATAGACTCTAAAAAGTCCTCCACTACAATAAAATCCGGAGCCTTCGATGACCGCCGACATTGCTTATCTGCAGACGTTGCAACAGCCACTGGACGAGCTGGATCGGTTGTTCGAAGCGCAACGCGCCGCTTATGCACTCAACCCGATGCCACCCGCCCCACAGCGCCAGCAATGGCTGAAGGCATTGCGCGAACTGTTGAGCAGCGAGCGTCAGGCATTGATCGAGGCCATCAGCGCCGACTTCAGCCATCGCAGCGCCGATGAAACCCTGCTCGCCGAACTGATGCCGAGCCTGCACGGCATTCACTACGCCAGCCGCCACCTCAAAGGCTGGATGAAACCGTCGCGACGCAAGGTCGGTGTCGCTTTCCAGCCCGCTTCAGCGAAAGTGGTGTATCAACCGCTGGGGGTGGTCGGTGTGATCGTGCCGTGGAATTACCCGTTGTACCTGGCCGTCGGCCCGATGGTCGGCGCATTGGCGGCGGGCAATCGAGTGATGCTCAAGCTCAGCGAATCGACCCCGGCCACCGGACTGCTGCTCAAGCAATTGTTCGCGCGGATTTTCCCCGAAGACCTGGTCTGTGTAGTGCTCGGCGAGGCCGATGTCGGCGTGGCGTTCTCGCGCCTGCCCTTTGATCACCTGCTGTTCACCGGCTCCACCAGCGTCGGCAAACATGTCATGCGCGCTGCCGCAGAAAACCTCACCCCGGTCACCCTGGAGCTGGGCGGCAAGTCCCCGGCCATCGTGTCCCGCGAGGTCCCCCTCAAGGACGCCGCCGAGCGTATCGCCTTCGGCAAAACCCTCAATGCCGGACAGACCTGCGTCGCCCCCGATTACGTGCTGGTGCCGGAAGACCGCATCGGTGCCTTCGTCGAAGCCTATCGCCAAGCCGTGCAGGGCTTTTACCCAAGCCTGGCGGACAACGCCGATTACACCGCGATCATCAACGACCGCCAGTTGGCGCGCCTCAACGGCTATGTCAGCGACGCGACCAGCAAGGGTGCGCTGTTGATTCCGTTGTTCGAGCAAGGCCAGGGCCGACGCATGCCGCACAGCGTGCTGTTGAATGTCAGCGACGAGATGACCGTGATGCAGGACGAAATTTTCGGTCCGCTGCTGCCGATCGTGCCGTATCGGGATCTGGAGCAGGCATTTGCTTACATCAATCAGCGGCCTCGTCCTCTGGCTCTTTACTATTTCGGCTACGACAAACGCGAACAGCAGCGCGTGCTGCACGAAACCCATTCGGGCGGCGTGTGCCTCAACGACACCCTGCTGCACGTGGCACAAGACGACATGCCGTTTGGCGGCATCGGCCCTTCAGGCATGGGGCATTACCACGGCCACGAAGGTTTTCTGACTTTCAGCAAGGCCAAAGGCGTGTTGATCAAACAGCGCTTCAACGCGGCGCGATTGATTTACCCGCCGTACGGCACATCGATCCAGAAGCTGATCCAGAAGCTGTTCATCCGCTAAATAGCTGTCACTGCCCGGGTAATAAAAACAATGCACCCAAGCCTGACCGAAACACCTGCCCTGTCGCGCCGTGGCCTGCTGAAATTCAGCCTCGGCGCCACGGCGTTTCTCGCCACCGCCGGGCTTGGGGCGAGCCTCAGCGGCTGCTCTTCAAGCGTTATGGCCAACGGCTTCGTCGCGCTGCGCGACGGCGACCTGTTGTTTTTGCGCGCACTGATCCCAGTGATGCTTGACGGCGCCGTGGCCGCGGCGAACATGCCCGCTGCGGTGGACGGCACGCTCAAGTCGCTGGACTACAGCCTTGATCGCCTGTCGCCGGAAATGCTCAAGCTCACCCGGCAACTGTTCGACGTGCTGGGCATGGCCGTGACCCGTGGGCCGCTGACCGGCATTTGGGGCAGTTGGGAAAATGCCAGTCCCGAAGCGATGCGCAGTTTTCTCGAGCGCTGGGAAAACAGTTCGTTGAGCCTGCTGCGCATGGGCCATAGCTCGTTACAGCAAATGGTGATGATGGCCTGGTATACCCGCGCCGAATCCTGGGCTCATTGCGGTTATCCCGGGCCGCCGAAGATCTGACAACCGCGTCGCGGCTTTCGCGAGCAGGCTCGCTCCCACAGGAAAAATGCATTTCAGAATGTGGGAGCGAGCCTGCTCGCGAAGAGGCCCTCAAAAAACAATAAAAACCAGAGAACCTGATCGATGCCCGTACCCGACCCCTTCCGCGAAGGCCTCGCCCGAGGCTGGAAAACTTACAACGGCGCGCAACTGACCGACGACCTCAGCCTTGAAGCCGATGTGGCAATCATCGGCAGCGGCGCCGGCGGTGGCACCACGGCGGAAATCCTCAGCGCGGCCGGCTACAAGGTCCTGTTGATCGAAGAAGGCCCGCTGAAAACCAGTTCCGACTTCAAACTGCTCGAAGACGAGGCCTACAGCAGCCTCTATCAGGAAGGCATCGGCCGCATGAGCAAGGACGGCGCGATCACCATCCTGCAGGGCCGCGCAGTTGGCGGCACGACGCTGATCAACTGGACGTCCAGTTTCCGCACGCCCGAGCCGACCCTCGAACACTGGGCCAAAGAACACAACGTCACAGGCCACAGCCCGGCAGAGATGGCGCCGTGGTTCGAAAAGATGGAACAGCGCTTGGGCGTGGCCCCGTGGAGGGTTCCGCCCAACGCCAACAATGACGTGATCCGCAAAGGCTGCGAACAGCTCGGCTACAGCTGGCACGTGATTCCGCGCAACGTACGCGGCTGCTGGAACCTCGGTTATTGCGGCATGGGCTGCCCGAGCAACGCCAAGCAATCGATGATGGTCACGACCATCCCCGCAACGCTGGAAAAGGGCGGCGAGCTGCTGTATCTGGCGCGGGTGGAAAAGCTGCTGATCAGCGGCGACAAGGTCTCCAGCCTGCATTGCGTGGCGATGGACGAACGCTGCGTCGAACCGACCGGACGCCGCATCACGGTCAAGGCGCGGCACTACGTACTGGCCGGCGGCGGCATCAACAGCCCGGCGCTGTTGCTGCGCTCAGATGCCCCGGATCCGCATAAATGCCTGGGCAAGCGAACCTTTCTGCACCCGGTGAACATGTCCGCCGCGCGCTTCGCCGATGTGGTCAATCCGTTTTACGGCGCGCCGCAATCGATTTATTCCGACCATTTTCAGTGGAAGGACGGCACCACCGGACCGATGGCGTTCAAGCTGGAAGTACCGCCGCTGCACCCGGCGCTCGCGGCCACCTTACTCGGTGGTTTTGGTCAGGAAAACGCACAACACATGGGCGATCTGCCACACACCCACGCGATGCTCGCATTGCTGCGCGACGGTTTTCACCCTGACAGCGTGGGTGGCTCGGTCGAATTGCGCAGCGACGGTTCGCCAGTGCTTGACTATCAGGTTTCGCCCTACGCCTGGGAGGGGCTGCGTCGGGCCTTTCACGTCATGGCCGAAATCCAGTTCGCCGGTGGCGCGCAATCGGTAATGCCGATGCACGCCGATGCGCGTTACGTGAAGACCCTTGGCGAAGCTCGCACACTGATCGATGGCCTGAGTCTCGAGCTGTACCGCACGCGACTGGGCAGCGCCCACGTCATGGGCGGCTGCACGATGGGCGAGGACCCGAAAAACGCGGTCACCGACAGCCTCGGTCGCCATCATCAGCTCAGTAATCTGTCGATTCACGACGGCTCGCTGTTCCCCACCAGCATCGGCGCCAACCCGCAGTTGTCGGTGTATGGCCTGACCGCGCAACTGGCCACGGCGCTTGTCGACCGGCTGCAAAACCCATGAATTTTCGCAATATTGCCATCGTCTATAGTGCTTTCTTACCCAACAGGCGACTTGGCCGACCGGGAAGGCTGCGATACCATCCGACTCCCCAACGGACTCCCGCCAGGACGACGCGATGAACCGAGTGTTGTACCCAGGTACCTTCGACCCTATTACCAAGGGCCATGGCGATCTGGTCGAACGCGCCTCGCGCCTGTTCGATCACGTGATCATTGCGGTCGCCGCCAGCCCGAAAAAGAACCCGCTGTTCCCGCTGGAACAACGGGTCGAACTGGCTCGCGAGGTCACCAGACACCTGCCGAACGTGGAAGTGGTCGGTTTCTCGACGCTGCTCGCGCATTTTGCCAAGGAGCAGAACGCCAATGTGTTCCTGCGTGGCCTGCGCGCGGTGTCGGACTTCGAGTACGAATTCCAGCTGGCCAACATGAACCGCCAGTTGGCCCCGGATGTGGAGAGCCTGTTCCTCACCCCGTCGGAGCGTTACTCGTTCATCTCGTCGACACTGGTGCGGGAAATTGCCGCGCTGGGTGGCGATATCAGCAAGTTCGTTCACCCGGCCGTAGCCGACGCATTGACCCTGCGCTTTAAAAAGTAAGCGCTGCCGAAGGCTCGGGCTGCGATCAGACGATCTTTCGATCCTGAAATGATCGCAGCCGAGTGCCCTTGATCGCCCCCGCGTGCACTGCGAGCGCCAATGCGGCACAATTGCGCGCATTGATTTATAGCGCCCGGGCGTGCCGCCCCGGCTGGAGTTAGCATGTCCCTGATCATCACCGACGATTGCATCAACTGCGACGTCTGCGAACCCGAGTGCCCGAACGCCGCCATCTCCCAAGGCGAAGAGATCTACGTGATCGACCCGAACCTGTGCACCCAGTGCGTCGGCCACTACGACGAACCGCAGTGCCAGCAGGTCTGCCCGGTGGATTGCATTCCGCTGGACGAAGCCCATCCGGAGACGGAAGAGCAGTTGATGGCGAAGTACCGCAAGATTACCGGCAAGGCCTGAGCCTTCAGCGCCTTTACCGACGCTATCGCGAGCAGGCTCACTCCTACATTGGAACGGGTTTCAACTGTAGGAGTGAGCCTGCTCGCGATGAGGCAATCAGCAGCACCCAAAAAATCCCTGATCAGCTCACTCGCGCTGCTCGAACCCCTCCCCCGTACACCCCAGACACCGCACAAACGCCGCCTTCGCCGGATCCACCACCAGCGCCTGCCCTGCATCCCCCACACCGCCACCCAACGCGGTAAACGGCAGAGACACCACAAACGCCCCCGCACCGATCACCGTTGCCACCACCAGCATAGGTCGGGCAATCAGCAAGTCGCCGAGCATGGCGTAAGCCGGAGGATTCTGGATGGTGTAGCGCGGATCACCGCTGCCGCTTTCCGAAGCCTGAGCCAGCAGGCTGGAACACAGCAGCACAGTGATGAAGAGGACTTGCAGGACTTTCATGGCACGATCCTTCGGGCTGTACAGTGAGACTTCTCACTATAGACCGGAGGATTTTTTCAGGTCTGGCAACGCGGGCAAAACACGCTGGCGCGCTGGCCCAGCTTCACTTCCCGCAGCCCGGTACCGCAGACTTTGCAGTGTTCACCGCCTCGGCCGTAAACAAACAGTTCCTGCTGGAAATACCCCGGCTGGCCGTCACCGCCGATAAAGTCCCGCAGCGTCGTACCACCACGCTCGATGGCTGCGGCGAGGATGCGTTTGATCTCGATCGCCAGCTTCAGGTAACGCCCCCGGGAAATCCCCCCGGCCTCGCGACGTGGGTCAATCCCGGCGGCGAACAGCGCTTCGGTTGCGTAAATATTACCCACCCCGACCACCACCGCGTTATCCATGATGAACGGCTTGACCGCCATCGAGCGCCCGCGCGACAGCTGGAACAAGCGCTCGCCATCAAATAGATCGGTCAGTGGCTCCGGCCCGAGGCGAATCAGCAATTCGTGGTTGAGCGGGTCGGTACTCCAGAGCATTGCACCGAAACGCCGTGGGTCGGTGTAGCGCAGGGCCAGCCCCGACTCCAGTTCGATATCGACGTGCTCATGCTTGAGCGCCGGCAAGCCAACCTGGACCAGACGCAGATTACCCGACATGCCCAAGTGGCTGATCAAGGTGCCGACCTCGGCATTGATCAGCAGGTACTTGGCGCGCCGCTCGACCAGCACGATACGTTGCCCCGACAGACGCACATCGAGATCGTCAGGGATCGGCCAGCGCAACCGCCGGTCACGCACAATCACCCGGCTGACGCGCTGGCCCTCCAGATGCGGAGCAATGCCCCGGCGGGTGGTTTCGACTTCCGGCAATTCAGGCATGGCTTCCTCGGATCAATGCGCGCCGAGGTCGCGGATGGTTTGTTTGAGGGTTTCGAAGTCGTAGTCCGACAGACCGACGTAATCGAGCACCAGCGGGCCGACCGCCTGCCATTCGAAATCCTCGGTCTGGTTGCCCAGCACCCGGTACGAGGCGCAAATGTGCTCGGCCATTTTCAGAATCGCCAAGAGGTTTTTCAGCTGACTGTTCTTCGACGATTCGTCGCTGAAAATCGCCAATGCGTTGTGGTGGTTGGCGATGGCGGCGCTGACATGCTCCGGCAGGCGCCACGACTTGGCGGTGTAGTAACCGACCACGGCGTGGTTGGTGTTGAACACGCGGTTCTCGGTATCAACCACCCGGCAGTCAGGGCTGGCACTGGCGTAGGCCTCTTCCAGCACGGTCATGTAATTGGGGAAGCGTTGCAGCATCAACGGCACGCCGCAGTCGTGGAACAGGCCCAACGCGTAGGCTTCGTCGCCGGCCTGGGTGCCGATGCGCTTGGCCAGGGTCAGGCAGGTCATTGCCACATCCTGCGCGGTGTCCCAGAAACGGTTGAGGGTGACGATGGTGTCGTCATTCATCTCGCCCTTGATCGACTGCGCGTTGATCAGGTTGATGATCGAACGGCTGCCCAGCAGGTTCACCGCGCGCTGGATCGAGGTGATCTTGTTGCTCAGGCCGTAATACGGCGAGTTGACGATTTTCAACAGCGCGCCGGACAGGCCGGGATCCTGGGAGATCAGCCTGGCGATCACCTCCAGGTCCGGGTCGGGCATGTACTGCTCCATTTGCAGATCCACCATGATCTGCGGTTGCGCCGGCACGCTGATGCCTTGCAGCGATTGTTGAATCTGTTCGGTGGTCAGCTCTTGGGACATAAGTACACACTCTGGGACAGGCGGCGATTCTAACCGCTGAAACCGCAGGGCGACACACCGGCAGGCACATCGCTGGAACTTTCATCCGCGCGCAGGCTTCGGACTCTGTAGGGCGCGTCGCACCGTTGTGGTCCGGCGCGAAGCAAACTCCCACAGACTCAGGAGCTTACCGATGGCAATTTCCCTCAGCGGCAAACGCGTCGCTTTTTTGGTAACCGACGGTTTCGAGCAGGTTGAATTGACAGGTCCCAAGGACGCCCTCGAACAGGCTGGCGCGCAGGTCGATATTCTTTCGGCCGAGGCCGGCACGGTCAAAGGCTGGAACCATGACAAACCGGCGGACGACTTCCCGGTCGCCAACACCTTCCAGGCCGTGAGCATCGATCAATACGATGCCGTGCTACTGCCGGGCGGCGTGCAGAACTCAGACACCATTCGCATCGATCAGGACGCTCAGCATCTGGTCAAGACTGCCGCCTCGGCCGGCAAACCGATTGCCGTGATCTGTCATGGCAGCTGGCTGCTGATCTCGGCGGGCCTGGTCAATGGCAAAACCATGACCAGCTATAAAACAGTCAAGGACGATCTGGTCAACGCCGGTGCGAATTGGGTCGATCAAGAGGTGGTCAAGGACGGCAATTTGATCAGCAGCCGCCAGCCGGATGATGTGCCGGCGTTCAGTCAGGCCTTGATTGACGCGCTGGCGGCGTAACATGCCCACCTGTGGCGAGGGCGCTTGCTCCCGCTCGGCTGCGCAGCAGACGCAAACCCTGCGACCCGGCTTTCACTGGCCGGCCATGTAATGGTTTGGGGCCGCTGCGCAGCCCAGCGGGAGCAAGCTCCCTCGCCACAGGTCCATTCACCAGCCAAACAGGCCGAGCAACACGCTATACTCCCGCTCTTTTTTCCGGAGCGACGTCATGTCCCTGCCTAGCCTGCGCCTCAAAGCCAACGCCGACCGTCGCCTGCGCAACGGCCACTTGTGGGTCTACAGCAACGAAATCGATGTCGCCGCCACGCCGCTGCACGGCTTCAATGCCGGCGATCAAGCCATCCTCGAAGCCGCCGGCGGCAAGCCGCTGGGCATCGTTGCGATGAGCCCGAACAACCTGATCTGTGCCCGCCTGCTGTCGCGCGACATTAAAGTGGCGCTGGACAAATCCCTGCTCGTGCACCGCCTGAACGTTGCGCTGTCGCTGCGCGAGCGCCTGTTCGACAAGCCGTTCTATCGCCTGGTCTATGGCGATTCCGACCTGCTGCCGGGCCTGGTGGTCGACCGTTTCGGCGATATCCTGGTGGTGCAGATCGCCTCTGCCACCATGGAAGCGCACAAAGACGACGTGATCGCCGCGCTGACCCAAGTGCTCAAGCCAAGCGGCATTCTGTTCAAGAACGATTCCGCCGCGCGTGACGCCGAAGGCCTCAACCGCTACGTCGAAACCGTGTTCGGTCTGGTTCCGGAATGGGTCGCGCTGGAAGAGAACGGCGTGAAGTTCGAAGCACCGGTCATTCAAGGGCAGAAAACCGGCTGGTTTTACGATCACCGCATGAACCGCGCGCGCCTGGCGCCTTACGCCAAAGGCAAACGCGTCCTCGACCTTTATAGCTACATCGGCGGCTGGGGCGTGCAGGCTGCCGCATTCGGCGCCAGCGAAGTGTTTTGCGTGGACGCATCGGCGTTCGCCCTCGATGGTGTCGAGCGCAACGCTGCGCTGAACGGCTTTGCCGACAAGATGACCTGCATCGAAGGCGACGTCTTCGAAGCCTTGAAAGAACTGAAGGCCAGCGAAGAGCGTTTCGACGTGATCGTGGCCGATCCGCCAGCGTTCATCAAACGCAAGAAGGACATGAAAAACGGCGAAGGCGCCTACCGCCGCCTCAATGAGCAAGCCATGCGCCTGCTCAACAAGGACGGCATTCTGGTCAGCGCTTCGTGCTCCATGCATTTGCCGGAAGATGACCTGCAGAACATCCTGCTGACCAGCGCCCGCCACCTGGATCGTAATATCCAGCTGCTCGAGCGCGGTGGCCAGGGTCCGGATCACCCGGTACACCCGGCCATCGCCGAAACGCGCTACATCAAGAGCATCACCTGCCGTCTGCTGCCCAACAGCTGATTGACACGCGATTGAACGGGGAGCCAGCGGCTCCCCTTTTTTTTGCGCGCCCCTTCCAACTGGCAACTTCCTACATTAGGTTCCCACTGGAACGCAGGAAATTTCCCTGCATAATTAATTACTCAAACTTATCCTACAAGTTAACGCTCGACGCACGACAAGTCCGACAAAATCGTTGGAATATTCCTACTTAATATCCGCTTGCGAATATTCCATTACAAACTATTATTGAGTTGTCGCCATGAGGCGACTTCAACTATCAAACGAACAAGGAGTTCATGCTATGAAAGTTATTTCTATGGAAAGCAACAAAATCGCAAACCTGGCATTTCTGGTAGCGCCTAAAGCCCGCTAAGCACGTCTAGACGCCGGAGAGTGCCGGCAATCCGGCGTCTACAAGACATTCAACCAGAGTGACTCTCCAACATGCACGTCAATCCTTATTTGTTTATATTACCGCGCACGCCTGCCCAAATCGTCTGGAACTATAAAGACCATATTCAGTACGAACTGGATCTGGAACACTCGTCACGCCTCGGCCAACTCATCAACAACCCCGGCCTGTTCGACAAACAGAACAACATCGACCTGCAACTACTGGATGCCGGTATATTAACTTCGCAGAAGACGGATATTCCGCCATGGGGCTGGGATGAGCTGTCGAGAATCTTTCATATCGGTACACAAAACATCCCCAGCCAAAAAAACCCGCAAACGATCGATGAATGGGCCAGGCAATACCTCCAACACTGCAACGACGTGCTGGCCAGCCCTGCGCCTGATACCACACGCCTGCCCAACCCCTTGGGTGAAACCATCGCCCTCCCCACACCCGCCATCCCGGACCCTGACAGCCTGACCGACGTGCTGACCCGACGGAAAACCTGTCGCTCATTCACGGGTCGCGCCGTTTCACTCGCCGATGCCAGCACCCTGCTGTATTGGTCTTTCGGCTATCTGCGTGAGCGCGATCCTTCCGGGGACGGCATCGCCGAAGGCCTCGAAGCACGACGCAGCAGCCCTTCAGGCGGCGGCTTGAACGCCTGCGAATGCTTTGTCCTCGCCCAGCATGTCGATGGCCTGGAGCCGGGGGTTTACGCTTACCACCCGGACAGACATGCGCTGACACCGGTGAGTCCGCAGCTGCAATCTCCGCTGGGCCTGTTGCTGGGTGGGCAGCATTTCATCAATAACCTGCCGCTGGGGCTGTTCATCACGGCCCGGTTCGACAAGCTATGGTGGAAATACCAACATTCGCGCGCCTATCGAATGGCCTTCGTCGAGGCCGGCCATCTCTCGCAAACCCTGCAGATGGTCGCCACGGCGCTGGGCCTCGGCACCTGGCTGACGGGCGCTTTTGCCGACGCGCAGGTCGAGGCGTTGCTAAAGGTTGCAGGCCGCGCAGAACAACCCTTGTTTTTTGTCGGCTGCGGCGAAAGCGACGGCGAAGCGATGTGCCTGGAAATGCGCGAGCTGTTGCAGCGACAGCCCTGTGAGTCGCAGCCATGAGCACACTCACCGACGCTCAGGATACGCCGCCTGTTTCCTGGGCCCTGCGATTCACCCTGGGTGACTGGGACCGTCGCGCCTCGG
This sequence comes from Pseudomonas sp. SWRI99, assembly GCF_014270125.1. Taxonomy (NCBI): domain Bacteria; kingdom Pseudomonadati; phylum Pseudomonadota; class Gammaproteobacteria; order Pseudomonadales; family Pseudomonadaceae; genus Pseudomonas; species Pseudomonas sp. SWRI99. The sequence continues at coordinate 81,644 of NZ_JABWQR010000007.1, forward strand.
TGCGTAACAGCCAACACGATTACCAGTTGCCGGACGACCTGCAGGAACAACTGCAAGCACGGTTCTGGTTTCCGCCGACGTTCCTGCCCTATCTGGCCCATCCGGCCATCGTCGCCGCCGGCAGTGTTGTGGCGCATCGCCTGTGCGCCAATCATCTGGTGCATTTTCTCGATTACACGACGCTGCTCGAACACCGCATCGTCAATCGTGCCGTCGAAGTCATCGTTCACGAAGAACTGCCGATGTTCGTTCCGGCGCAAATGAAAACCGCCGCCCTGCAGCTGTACACCGACGAGGGCTACCACGCACTGTTCTCCAATCGTCTTGCCGAACAGATTGCCGGTTTTTACGGTTTCACCGGGCGTCCGGTCATGCCGTTGCGGATCACCCGACTCAACGCCCTGATCGCCCGCACGCCCGAAAGCCATCGCCCGCTGGCCTGGTTTCTGCTGGGCTTTGTCTCGGAAACCATCATCGCCCGGGAATTGCTGGATGTGTGCCGGGACAGTCTGGTGTCCAGCGTCAGCGACATGCTGCGCGACCACCTGACCGACGAGGCGCGGCACAGCCGCTATTTCAGCGAAGTGTTCCATTACCTGTGGCTGACCCTGAACGCCCGGCGGCGCACATTTGCGGCCCGGACGCTGGTGGACATCCTCGGAATTTTCTTTGAGGTCGATGAAGGCTGGTTGCAGCAAAGCCTGCGCGGGGCCGGCATCGGCGACGAAGCGATCGAGGAGATTCTCGCCAGCCTGACCCACCGGGAAGCCAAACGCCTGCGCGCCAGAAACGGCGCTATCGCGACCCTGCATGCATTAAAAAAGGCCGGTTTTTTCGCCTTGCCCAACAACTGCAAACGCTTCGCCAAGGCGGGACTGATCGATGAATGAAAACAGCTCTGCGGTCACCTCGCGGCAAAAACGCGGGGCGGTCAGTCTCTTGTTGGCGATGGTCTTGCTGGGGGTGTTTCCACTGGATGTGCTGCTGCCTTCCTTTCCAGCCCTGGCCGCTCACTTTCACCACACCCCGGCGGACATAGCGCTGTCCATCAGCCTGTTCGCCCTGGGCATCGCGTTCGCCCAGTTGCTGATTGGCCCGCTGTCGGACGCCATTGGCCGCAAAGGCTTGTTACTGACCGGCATGACGGTCTCGATGGTCGGTGCCCTTGGCTGCGTGGTGACCAGCGACTACACCGTGTTCCTGATCTTTCGGGTGGTGCAGGCGCTGGGTTGCGGTTGCTTCGTCCTGTCCCAGGCGCTGGTCCAGGATCTGTTCGAAGGCGAGGAACGTGACCGTCTGCGCATCCTGATGGTCACGGCCACAGGAATCTTCATCTCGGTCTCGCCATTGGCCGGCACCTTTTTACAGGCCACCCTCGGCTGGCGTGGCAGTTTCTGGCTGTTCACGCTGCTGGCGGCGCTGGTATGGCTTAAAGCCTGGTGGTTTCTGCACAACGACCGCCCGACACACCGGGACAGGCCGCTGGGTTTCATTCGTTCTTATCGCAAAGTGCTGGGCAACGGCGAGTTTGTCGGCTACTGGCTGATCTCGGCATTTGCGTTCGCCTGCCACTTTTCGTTCATCGTGATATCGCCGTTGATTTTCATGGATCAACTGCAACTGGCGCCGTATGACTTCTCGCTGGTTCTGCTGGCTTACGGTGCGGCCTACGTCGTCGGCGGCCTGGTCGCCACAGTATTGAGCCGACGGATAAACCCCGAGGAGCAAATCGTCGCAGGGCTGAGTCTGATTCTGTTGTCAGGGCTGGTGATGCTCATCCTGTCGTCCGCTTTCACCTTGACCATCACCAGCGTGCTGATTCCCATGCTGATCTGTACCGCCGGCACCACCATCGCTCGCCCGGCCGCCACCTCGCGGGCCATGGATATTTTTCCGCACATCGCCGGCACCTCGGCTTCGGCGGGCAGCATCATCATTTTCATCTGCGGCGGTTTGATCAGCGCGCTGATCAGCCTGAGCCCCACCAACCTTCAATCGACCCTGGCGTGCAGTTTCCTGCTGCTCAGCGGCGTGGCGCTGCTGCTGAACCAGTGGATCAGCCGCCGCCGAACACACCTGGCCGGCCATGGCGTTGCGCAACCGAGACGCCCATAAACCTGCCGGTCGTCATTCCGCACACCGTGACAGCGGGGGAACAACACGTTGCGCCATTCCCTCCAGACGCCAGCGGTGTAGAATCGCTGGATTCATCGCCATTCATCCCCGGCGGGTTTATGAGCTCAGGCTGAGACCAGCGGCGATCCCGCAACGTCATCGGCAACTTCCGGACACACGGCCATTTCTGAGTGTCCCTGAGGTCAACAGAAGCTCACTCCCCTTAAGTACCTGATTAGCCGCCCGGAGTGCTCCATGCCAGATTACCGCTCGAAAACATCCACCCACGGCCGCAACATGGCCGGCGCCCGCGCACTGTGGCGCGCCACCGGGATGAAAGATGACGACTTCAAGAAGCCGATCATCGCCATTGCCAACTCGTTTACCCAGTTCGTGCCGGGCCATGTGCACCTCAAGGACCTGGGTCAACTGGTCGCCCGTGAAATCGAACGCGCCGGCGGTGTAGCGAAAGAATTCAACACCATCGCCGTGGATGACGGCATCGCCATGGGCCACGACGGCATGCTCTATTCGCTGCCGAGCCGCGAGATCATCGCCGACTCCGTCGAGTACATGGTCAACGCCCACTGTGCCGACGCCATCGTCTGCATTTCCAACTGCGACAAGATCACTCCGGGCATGCTGATGGCTGCCTTGCGCCTGAACATTCCGGTGATCTTCGTTTCCGGCGGTCCGATGGAAGCCGGCAAGACCAAGCTCGCCGCCCACGGTCTCGACCTCGTCGATGCCATGGTGATCGCCGCCGACTCCAGCGCGTCCGACGAGAAAGTCGCCGAGTACGAGCGCAGCGCCTGCCCGACCTGCGGTTCGTGCTCCGGCATGTTCACCGCCAACTCAATGAACTGCCTGACCGAGGCGCTGGGCCTGGCCTTGCCGGGCAATGGTTCGACCCTCGCCACCCACAGCGACCGCGAACAGCTGTTCCTGCAGGCCGGCCGGACCATCGTCGAGCTGTGCAAGCGTTACTACGGCGAGAACGACGAGTCGGTACTGCCGCGCAACATCGCCAACTTCAAGGCGTTCGAGAACGCGATGATGCTCGACATCGCCATGGGCGGTTCGACCAACACCATCCTGCACTTGCTCGCTGCCGCCCAGGAGGCCGAAATCGATTTCGACCTGCGCGACATCGACCGTCTCTCGCGCAGCGTTCCACAGCTATGCAAAGTCGCACCGAATATCCAGAAGTACCACATGGAAGACGTGCACCGCGCCGGCGGCATTTTCAGCATCCTCGGCTCGCTGGCCCGCGGCGGTCTGCTGCACACCGACCTGCCGACCGTGCACAGCCGCAGCATGGAAGAGGCCATCGCCAAGTGGGACATCACCCAAACCACCGACGAAGCCGTGCATCACTTCTTCAAGGCAGGTCCTGCGGGCATTCCGACGCAAACCGCATTCAGCCAGTCGACTCGTTGGGAAACCCTCGATGACGACCGTGAAAACGGCTGCATCCGCAGCTTCGAACACGCCTATTCGAAAGAGGGTGGTCTGGCCGTGCTGTACGGCAATATCGCGCTGGACGGTTGCGTGGTGAAAACCGCCGGTGTCGATGAATCGATCCACGTCTTCGAAGGCAATGCGAAAATCTTCGAAAGCCAGGACAGCGCGGTGCGCGGCATCCTTGCCGACGAAGTGAAAGCAGGCGATATCGTGATCATTCGCTACGAAGGGCCGAAAGGCGGCCCGGGCATGCAGGAGATGCTCTATCCGACCTCGTACCTGAAATCCAAAGGCCTGGGCAAAGCCTGTGCCCTGTTGACCGACGGCCGCTTCTCCGGCGGCACTTCGGGCCTGTCCATCGGTCACGCTTCGCCAGAGGCTGCGGCCGGCGGCGCAATCGGCCTGGTGCAGGACGGTGACAAGGTGCTGATCGACATTCCGAACCGCTCGATCAATCTGTTGGTCAGCGACGAAGAACTGGCGGCACGCCGGATCGTGCAGGACAGGAAAGGCTGGAAACCGGTCGAACAGCGTCCGCGCAAAGTGACCACAGCGCTGAAGGCCTACGCCCTGCTGGCGACCAGCGCCGACAAGGGTGCGGTGCGCAACAAGGCGATGCTCGACGGCTTGTAAGTCTTAAGCGTCATAAAAATGCCCCGCCAAGTGCGGGGCATTTTTTTGCCTGACTAATTTAGCTGGTGAACATGATGGCCCCATCGCGAGCAGGCTCGCTCCTACAGGGGAACGCATTTCAATCTGTAGGAGTGAGCCTGCTCGCGATGGGGACGACGCGGTATTACTGAATATCCTCCGGCTTGACGATCACCCAGTTCTTGTCCGCCGTCACCGGCAAACCTTGCTTGGCCTGGGCCGCGGCGTGCTTGGCCATCATTCCGTTGATCTGGGCCATGTACTTGTCCTTGCGGTTGATCCACAAGTGAATGCCGCCCTTGGCCACGTCGACATCATGGAACAGCATGTAGCCATCGCTAGTCGGGGTGTCGCCACCCACTAGCACCGGTTTTTTCCATTCGTCGATATAAGTGAGGATCGCGGCGTGCTTGCCGGCCATCCAGGTGGCCGGGGTCCACAGATAAGGGGTCAGCTCCAGGCCGAGGTTAGCCTGCTCGTCGTATTTGCCGGCGGTGATCTGCTTGCGTGCGGTGGTCAGTTCGCCGCTCTTGCGGTCCTTGAGCAGCAGCGAAACGCCGATAACGTTCTGCGGCTTGACGTTGTAGCCGTACTTCGGATCCGCCGCGACCATGCGCACCAATTCTTCAGAGGCCGCGGTCATCACGTAGACCTCAATGCCGTTCTCCATCAGCTTGTTGTACAGCTCCTGCTGACCGGTGAAGATTTTCGGCGGGTTGACGTCAAGTGTCTTCACCACATCGCCTTCGTAGTAAGTCGCGGGCACCGGTTTGCCCGACGCCATCAGCTCATCAACGTAGCCCTTGAGTTCCTTGAGGGTGAAACCGGAAAACACCTGCGCCACCCACGGGTAGCAGACCATGTCGTCGATTTCGCAGAGGCGGTAGTAGTAACTGAACAGGCTTTCCTTGTGCTCGGCGGTGTCCTTGAACGGCATCAGTTTCAGCGAGGGATCGAGCTTGTCGCGGGTGATCAGGCCCTTGTTTTCCATGAACGGCAGCAGGGATTCTTCGAGGTCGTAGCGGTAACTGGTGTTGTCCATGTCGAACACCGCGTAGTTACCCTTGTTGGCATTGGCGGCGATCATCGCGTCGAGCGCCTTGGCCTGATCCGCCGGCCAGTGTTTGAGGTCAGTGGCAAAGGCCTGGCTGGCGAAGGCCAGACCCACACTCAGCGCAACAGCCAGATATTTCGGTGCGAACTTCATAAGCCTCTACTCCCCGCGTTGAAAGAGCTCGACCGTAACAAATCGATATGACGAACTTCGCCTGCCAGCGACCGTCCGCGTCCGTTTTACGCCAGATGCTTTGCCGAGAACGACACGCGCTTATTCCAAAAACGACGGAGAGCCTGCGATTTTGGTATTAATTCATTGCAAATCAAGCTGTTAGGCTTATCGGTTCGCAGCAGCCCCGGACGGCTGTTGGCACAGTCTTTCCTGGAGTCCTCATGAACCTACCGTTGATTCTCAACCTGCTGGTGTTCCTCGCCCTGCTCTTGGGCCTGGCGCAGACCCGCCACACCTCATGGAGCCTGGCGAAAAAAGTCCTGCTCGCGCTGGTTCTGGGTGTGGCCTTCGGCGTGGCGCTGCACACGATTTACGGTGCCGGCAATCCGGTGCTGAAAGCCTCGATCAGTTGGTTTGATCTGGTCGGCAACGGCTACGTGCAGTTGCTGCAAATGATCGTCATCCCGCTGGTATTCGCCTCGATCCTCAGTGCCGTGGCGCGTCTGCACAACGCTTCGTCGCTGGGCAAAATCAGTTTCCTGACCATCGGCACGCTGCTGTTCACCACGGCCACTGCCGCATTGATCGGCATCGGCCTGACCAATTTGTTCGGCCTCACCGCTGAAGGTCTGGTCGCTGGCACCCAGGAAATGGCTCGCCTGCAAACCATTCAGAACGACTACGCCGGCAAGGTCGCCGACCTGAATGTGCCGCAACTGCTGCTGTCGTTCATTCCGCAGAACCCGTTCGCCGACCTGGCGCGGGCAAAGCCGACCTCGATCATCAGCGTGGTGATTTTCGCAGCGTTCCTCGGGGTTGCTGCCCTGCAGTTGCTCAAGGACGACGTGGAAAAAGGTCAGAAAGTGATCAATGCCATCGACACCCTGCAAGCCTGGGTGATGCGTCTGGTGCGTCTGGTGATGAAGTTGACGCCGTACGGCGTGCTGGCGCTGATGACCAAAGTGGTCGCCAGCTCCAACCTGCAGGACATCATCAAGCTCGGTAGCTTCGTAGTCGTGTCGTACCTCTGCCTGGGCCTGATGTTTGTGGTGCACGGCGTGCTGGTATCGGCGGCCGGGATCAACCCGCTGCGTTTCTTCCGCAAAATCTGGCCGGTGCTGACGTTCGCGTTCACCAGCCGCTCCAGCGCGGCGACCATTCCGCTGAGCATTGAAGCGCAGACACGTCGTCTGGGCATTCCGTCGTCGGTCGCCAGTTTCGCCGCTTCGTTCGGTGCGACCATCGGCCAGAACGGTTGTGCCGGTCTCTATCCGGCGATGTTGGCAGTGATGGTGGCGCCGACGGTCGGCATCAACCCGCTGGATCCGCTGTGGATCGCGACGCTGGTGGCGATTGTCACGTTGAGTTCGGCCGGTGTGGCCGGGGTCGGTGGCGGCGCGACGTTCGCCGCACTGATCGTGCTGCCAGCGATGGGCTTGCCGGTATCACTGGTGGCGCTGCTGATTTCGGTCGAGCCGCTGATTGATATGGGCCGTACCGCGCTGAACGTGAGTGGCTCGATTACCGCGGGTGCGATTACCAGCCAGGTGATGCAGCAGACGGATAAAGAATTGCTGGATGCCGATGAGCATGCGCAGCTAGTCAGCTGAAGCTGCAAGCTGCAAGCTGCAAGCTGCAAGCTGCAAGCTGCAAGCTGCAAGCTGCAAGCCAATCAGCTTTTACTTGCAGCTTGTAGCTTGAGGCTCAAAGCTGCTTTTTCTCCCAAACCTCAAAGCTGTACGCGGGCTTGTCGCCCTCAGCCGGATTCGGCACGTTCGAGACCAGCGTCCACTCGCTCAAATCAAACGCTGGAAACCACGCGTCGCCCTCCGGGCTCAGCGCCACGCGGGTCAGGTACAGCCGATCGGCCTGTGCCAAGCCTTGCGCATACAGTTGCGCCCCGCCAATCAACATCAACTCATCAACGCCCTGCTCTTTCGCCCACTCTTCGGCGCGAACCACTGCTGCCTCAAGCGACGGATAAACCTCGGCGCCTTCAAGCACCAGCTCTGGCTGGCGGCTGACGACGATGTTCAAGCGCCCCGGCAGTGGCCGACCGAGCGAATCCCAAGTCTTGCGGCCCATGATGATCGGCTTGCCGAGCGTGGTCGCCTTGAAGTATTTGAAGTCCCCCGGCAGGTGCCAGGGCATGCTGTTGTCGACGCCGATCACGCGGTTTGCACCGAGGGCTGCGATCAGGCTTAAAGGGAGTGATTTAGTCATGCCGGCGAGGATACCAGAGCCGCGCTTACCCCGATAAGCGCCACAGCGGTTATGCTCAGCGCTCGATCAAGCAACGGGACGCCGCGTGACTGAACTGACTCCATTGCAAAACCTCTGGCTGACTGAAACCGTGCGCCTGCGCGAAGAACACGCAGGCCCCCTGGACGACCTGGAAGCCAATCGGCTGGCCCGTGCGGCCGGCGGCGATCTGCCGGGCCGCATTCAGCGCCGTGCGTTATGGCTGGCCGAACGCGACGGACTGACGGCTGCGCTCAAGCACTGGCTGCAAGGCGCGCGTCTGGCGCTGGTGTTGTTGATGATCTTCGCGGTGCTGAGCGGCGCCGGTCTGGCCTTCGCCGCACTCGGGCAGACGCCCGTGAATGTGTTCTGGGCTTTGGGCAGTCTGCTCGGGATCAATCTGATTCTGTTGTTGAGCTGGGCGCTGGGCTTGATCTTTGCCGGCGAACACGGCGCCACGCTCGGGCGTTTGTGGTTGTGGCTCAGCGAAAAACTTGCCCGCGACGCCAAAGCCGCGCAACTGGCGCCGGCCCTGCTGCTGATGCTGCAACGCAAGAAACTCAACCGCTGGGCGCTCGGCACGCTGGTCAATGGCCTGTGGCTACTGGCGATGTTCAGCGCGCTGATCCTGCTGCTGACGCTGATGGCGACCCGGCGCTACGGCTTCGTCTGGGAGACCACGATTCTCGGCGCCGACACGTTTATCTCTATCACCCAGGCCCTCGGCTATCTGCCTTCGCTGATCGGCTTCAACGTGCCGACGGTCGAGATGATCCGCGCCAGCGGCAACGGCGCCCTCGACATCGAAAGCGCCCGGCAGGCCTGGGCGAGCTGGCTGGTCGGTGTGCTGATGGTGTACGGCGTGCTGCCGCGACTGCTGCTGGCGCTGTTGTGTTTCTGGCGCTGGAACAGCGGCAAAGCCTCGCTGCGTCTGGACCTGAATTTGCCCGGCTACGCACAACTGCGCGAGCGGCTGATGCCGACCAGCGAACGCCTCGGCGTCAACGACCCGGAGCCGGCGCAATTGCATCGCGTCGAAAGCCAGGCCGGCGAGCTGGCCAGCGAAGGCGCGCTGCTGGTCGCCATCGAACTCGACGAGCAGCGCCCATGGCCGCCCGCGCTGCCGAAAAACGTCAATAATGCCGGCATCCTCGACAGCCGCGAATCCCGCCACAAACTCCTCGAACAACTGAGCCGCTTCCCGCCGGCGCGGTTGGCGATTGCGTGTGATCCGCGGCGCTCGCCGGATCGCGGCAGCCTCGCCTTGATCGCTGAACTGGCCCGCAATGCCGGCGCCACCCGGGTCTGGCTGCTGCAAGCGCCACCCGGCGAAGGCCTGGACGCCGAACGCCTGGGTGACTGGCACGTCGCGCTGCAACAGCTGGAGTTGCCGTTCGCCGATTGCGCGCCGATGAACTGGCTGGAGAGCGGACATGACTGATGCACGCAAGGCACCGCTGAAACTCGCGGTGGTCGGCCACACCAACGTCGGCAAGACCTCGCTGCTGCGCACGCTGACCCGCGATGTCGGTTTCGGCGAAGTCTCCCATCGACCGAGCACCACCCGGCACGTCGAGGGCGCGCGGCTGTCGGTGGATGGCGAGCCGTTGCTCGACCTCTACGACACGCCGGGGCTGGAAGACGCCATCGCCCTGCTGGATTTTCTCGAGCGCCTGGAACGCCCCGGCGAACGCCTCGACGGCCCGGCGCGACTGGCGCGGTTCCTCGACGGCAGCGAGGCGCGCCAGCGTTTCGAGCAGGAAGCCAAAGTGCTGCGGCAACTGCTCGCCTCGGATGCCGGCCTGTATGTGATCGATGCCCGTGAACCGGTGTTGGCGAAATATCGCGATGAACTGGAAGTGCTCGCCAGTTGCGGCAAACCGCTGCTGCCGGTGCTCAATTTCGTCAGCAGTGCCAACCATCGCGAGCCGGATTGGCGCGAAGCATTGGCGCGGCTGGGGCTGCATGCGCTGGTGCGTTTTGACAGCGTTGCGCCGCCCGAGGACGGTGAGCGCCGACTGTACGAAAGCCTCGCGCTGCTGCTGGAAAACGCCCGGCCGCAGCTGGAGCGCTTGATTGCCGACCAACAGGCGCAGCGCCTGGCGCGTCAGCAAAGTGCGGCGCGCCTGATTGCCGAATTATTGATCGACTGCGCCGCGTGCCGTCGCAGTGTGGTCAGCGAAGCCGAGCAGGAGCAGCAAGCGATCAGTGAGTTGCGCAAAGCGGTGCGTCAGCGCGAACAGCGTTGTGTCGAGGCGCTGCTCAAACTCTACGCGTTCCGCCCCCAGGACGCGGCCGCCAGTGATCTGCCGTTGCTTGATGGGCGTTGGGGCGATGACTTGTTCAACCCCGAGACCCTGAAGCAACTCGGCGTACGCGTTGGCGGCGGTATTGCTGCCGGGGCCGCGGCCGGGGCCGGCGTGGATTTGCTGGTGGGCGGAATTACCCTCGGCGCAGCGGCATTGGCCGGGGCGATTGCCGGTGGCGCGCTGCAAACGGCGCGCAGTTATGGCAGCCGCCTGCTCGGCAAGATCAAGGGCCAGCGGGAATTGACGGTGGACGATGCGGTGCTGCGCCTGTTGGCGTTGCGCCAGCGGCAGCTGTTGCTGGCGCTTGATCAGCGCGGGCATGCGGCGCTGGACAGCATTCAGGTGGCCACGCCTGTGGACAAGACCTGGCGCGAGGGCAAGTTGCCCGAAGCCTTGAACAAGGCCCGGGCGCATCCGCAGTGGTCATCGCTCAATCCGCATCCGAAACTGAATCAGGCGGAGCGGCAGGAGCAGATTGAGGCTTTGGCCAAAGATTTATAGCGACTGGTCTGGCCTCTTCGCGAGCAGGCTCGCTCCCACATTGTAGTGGTCACAACACAAAACCCTGTGGGAGCGAGCTTGCTCGCGAATGCAGCACCGCGGTTCAGAGGCTTACCCACAAGCAGTCGCGCCGCTTTCTCTGCGCGGGATCATCTGTGGGTCGTTCCTGCCTCCTCCAAAAGCTGCACGATATTGCGCTCGGCCAGCGCCGGGCCGACGCTCATGCCGACGCCGCTGTGCATCAGCGCCACACTCAAACCCGGTGCTGGGCGCAGGAACGAAAACGGCGCCGGCCCGCGAGCACCATAGACGCCCTGCCAGCGCTCGACCACTTGCACCTTGCAGCCCAGCGTCTGCTCGGCCAGTTCGAGCATCCAGTTGTCGATCTGCTCGGCGTTGAACGGTGAGGCATCGCTGCCGTAATGATGCGAATCGCCAATGATCAGTTCGCCATAGGGGGTCGGGCTGATCAACAGGTGAATGCCGTTGGCGTGCAGGTGTGGCTGATCGCGACAGATCTGTGCCTGCACCGCCGCTGCTTCCGGCAAATCGGCGAACGCGCCGTAGTGCACACAGCTCAAACCGGTGAGCACAGCGTGTTGCAGATTCAGCTCGATTTGCGGTTTTGCGCGGAGCATCTGCAACTGGCAGATTCGCGGCTCGAGTGCGGCGATCGGCTCGGCCAGCAGGGTTTGATAGTCGTGACCGGAACAGACGATGATTTGCGGCGAAGTGAAGTCGCCGGCAGTGCTGCTCAGACGCCCCGATTCAACGTCGCGCACCAGTGTGGAAAAGTGGAACTCGACGTTGAGGTCGCGCCGCAGGTAGTCAACCAATGCCGGAATCGCTTCGCGCGAATACAGCTGTTGATCGTCGATGCCGTGCAGCGCCGCGCGGTGATGGCTGAACTGGCCGTTGTACAGATCACGCAGGGCGGCGCCGCGCAGCAGGTCAACGTTGTAGCCGTGCTCGATCGCGCGGCCGGCGCAGAAGGCTTCGAGCAGATGCTCTTCGGCTTCGTTACGGGCGAACAGGTATGAGCCGTTGCGCTTGATCTGCAGGCCGGCAAGTTGCGCCCAGTCGCCCCAGATTTCGCGGCTGGCCCTGGCCAGCTCCAGCATCGCGCCGGGTGGCTGGCCGGTGACCAATGCCTGGCCGAAGTTGCGCACCGAGGCGCCGAGGGGGGTGGCGGTGCGTTCGAACACCGCGACTTTGAGACCGCGTTTGGCGGCGGCGTAGGCATGAGAGAGGCCGAGGATGCCGGCGCCGATGATGAGCAGGTCTTTGGGGTGTGTCATAGAGTCAATCCCGCTTTTGTGGCGAGGGAGCTTGCTCCCGCTCGGCTGCGCAGCAGTCAACTTCAGCAGATGTAGAGTGCCTGACACTACTCATTTGCAGAATTTGGGACCGCTTCGCGCTCCAGCGGGAGCAAGCTCCCTCGCCACAGGATGTGTGAGTCAGTTACTTGGCGACAACCTTTTCGGACTTGCCGTCATAGCGCTTGCGCCACTCGGCCAGGATCGCGTCGCGGTTCTTCGACGCCCAGGCGAAGTCATTTTTGATCAGGCGCTGCTCATAATCGGCCGGCAATTCGGTCTGCGGCTTGGCGATCCCCGGCTGGGCGAGCACGGCGAAGTTTTCTTTGTACAAATCCATCGCCTCGGCACTCGCCGAAAAATCAGCCAGCTTTTTCGCCGCTTCTTCATGCGGTGTGCCTTTGATCACCGCTGTCGCTTCGATCTCCCAGCCCAGGCCTTCCTTCGGCAGGATGATGTCCAGCGGCGCGCCTTGGCGCTTCAACTGTACGGCTGGATACTCAAAGGAAATGCCGATTGGAAACTCGCCTGCTGCCGCCAGTTTGCAAGGCTTGGAACCGGAGTGAACGTACTGGCCGATGTTCTGGTGCAGACCGTCCATATAGGCCCAGCCCTGCGGCTCGCCGAAGGTTTGCAGCCAGGCGCTGACGTCGAGAAAACCAGTACCGGACGAGGCCGGGTTGGGCATGACGATCTTGCCCTTGTACTCAGGTTTGGTCAGGTCCTGCCAGCTCACCGGCTTGGTCAGCCCCTGCTTCTCGGCTTCGACGGTGTTGAAGCAGATCGTCGCGGCCCAGACATCCATGCCGACCCACGCCGGCGGGTTGGCGGCGTCGCGGTAGTTCGCGCCGATCTTGTCCAGATCCTTCGGCGCATAGCTTTGCAGCATGCCTTGCTGATTAAGAATCGCCAGGCTGGACGCCGCCAGGCCCCACACCGCATCCGCCTGCGGCCGGGCCTTTTCAGCCAGCAGTTTGGCGGTGATGATTCCGGTGGAATCGCGCACCCATTTGATCCCGATGTCCGGGTTGGCCTTTTCAAAGGCTTCCTTGTAGGACTTCAGTTGCTCGGCTTCGAGGGCGGTGTACACCGTCAACTCGGTTTTTGCCGCGAAGGCATTCAGGCTGAACGTCGCGAGCACAGCAGCGGCCAGGGCCATAGGCTTGAACATGAGCGGATTCCTGTCTTGAGCGTTGAAGGTGTGATTTCAGTGACCGGGCGCGGTTTGCCGCCAGGCCTGGGAACGGCGCAGCAAGCCGCGCGAAGCCCACGCCAGCAGCAGCGACACGCCCGCCGAGGTGAACAGAATCAGAGTCGACATCGCCGCCGCGCCGCCAACGTTGCCGGCGTCGTCCATGTTGAGCACCGCCACTGCGGCAAGGATGGTGTCGGGGCTGTAGAGGAAAATCGCCGCCGACACCGTGGTCATCGCCGAGACGAACAGGTAGCGCACGATATCCAGCAGCGCCGGCAGGCAGATCGGCACGGTCACGCGCAGGAAGTGGCGGTACAGCGGCGCCTTGAGCGACAGCGCGGCGGCTTCGAACTCGGCGTCGAGTTGGCGCAGCGCGGTGGTCGCGGTCATTTGCGCGGTGGTCAAATAATGCGCAATGGTGCAGACGATCAGCAGCGTCATCGTCCCGTATAGAACGTGCAACGGGTTGCCGCTGAGATTGAAGAAGAACACGTAGCCCAACCCAAGTACCAAACCCGGCACCGCCATCGGTACAAAACTGAGCATGCGCAAGGTCAGGTTCAGCCCGGGTTGGGTGCGGGTTTTCTCCATCAGATAAGCGCCAGTGAAGATCAGCACACTGCCGATCAGTGCCGTGCCCAACGCCATCTTCAAACTGTTGCTGTAGGCGAGCCAGCCACCGCCGGCGGTCTCGTTGAACTGATAGCGGTTGAGCGACAGCGACAGATTGTATGGCCAGAATTTCACCAAGGATGAGAACACCGCCATGCCAAACACCAGCAACAGCGTGGCGCTGATCAACAAGACAATCGCCAGATAGCAACCATCGCGCAGCTTGGACGGCAACGGTTTGAACACCTGTGCGCGTCCGCTCATGGAATCGCCGTGACGCCGACGCAACCACGCATCGACGCCAAAACTGAACAGTGCCGGCAGCAGCAACACCATGCCGATCAACGCGCCGCGCCCGAATTGCTGCTGACCGACCACGGCTTTGTAGGCCTCAAGCGCCAGCACTTGATAGTCGCCGCCGACCACCACCGGCACCCCGAAATCGGTGATGGTCAGGGTGAACACCAGACAGAACGCGGCAAACACCGCTTGGCGCGTCGCTGGCCAGGTGATGCTGCGAAACGCCTTGGCCGGACTGGCGCCCATGCTCGACGCCGCATCGAACAACCGCGCATCGGCCAGCGACAACGCCGAGAGCAAAATCATCAGCGCATGGGGAAAGGTGTAAATCACCTCGCCCAGCACAATCCCCCAGAACCCGTAGATGTTGTCCGACAGCAGCCCGCGCAGCAGGCCCTGGTTGCCGAACAGATAGACCAGCGCAATCCCCGGCAGCATCGATGGAGCCATCAGCGGCAGCAGGGAAATCCCGCGCCAGACGCCCTTGGCCGGAATCAGCGTGCGTTGCAGCGCGTAGGCAAACAGGTAAGCCAGCGGTACGACGATGGCGGCGACGCTGAGGGAAACTTTCAGGCTGTTGCCGAGCAGCCAGTGGAAATTCGCGCTGGTCAGAAGTGTTTTCGCCGCGAGCCAGCCACCGCCCTGCCCGGCGTCATTGCTGAAGCCGCGCCAGAAGATTGCCAGCAATGGCAGCAGTACGGCGAGGCCGAGCAATACCAGCAGTAGAAGTTTGCCACCGACCACGAACAGGCGATCGCCGATCTCGGCGCGGGACGTCGGCCGTACCCGCTTGTCCGGCAGCGGCAAGGCGATCGGGGCGCTCATCAGGCGAACACCTGCAAGCTGCGCGGCGGCAAGGCGACCATGATCTGCTGGGCGCCGAGGCGTGGCATGGCTTCCGGCGCCAGTTCGGCGAGCAGCGCATGGCCCGGCAGTTGATCAAGTTCGAAGCTCATGCGGCAGCGGTTGCCGAGGAAGGTAATTTCGCGAACCTTGGCCGGAAACAGGTTTTCTTCGTGCACCAGCGGATTGACGTTGATCGCCTCGGGGCGGCAAAACAGTCGACCCGACGCGCTCTGCACGCTGCCATCGGCCAGGCGCAGATTCATGCCGCCGACCTGGGCGTGGCTGTCACTGCTGCGCTGGAACGGCAGCCAGTTGCCCTGCCCGACGAACTCGGCAACAAACGGCGTGGCCGGACGGTTGTAAATTTCCTGCGGCGTGGCGTATTGCTCGACGCGGCCGTTGTTCATCACCGCAATGCGGTCGGCCATCAGCATCGCTTCGTCCTGATTGTGCGTGACCATCAGGGTGGTGATGCCGAGGTTGCGCTGCAGCTGACGCAGCTCGGTGCATAGATGCTCGCGCACGCGAGCGTCGAGGGCCGACATCGGCTCGTCGAGCAACAACAGCGACGGGGCCGGCGCCAACGCTCGGGCCAAGGCAACGCGCTGTTGCTGGCCGCCGGACAATTGCCCGGGGTACTTTTTCTCGCTGCCGGTGAGACCGACCAGCTCCAGCATCTGACCGACGCGACGGCGCACTTCGTCGCGACCGCTGCCGGCGAGGCCGTAGGCAATGTTCGCTTCGACGGTCAGATTGGGGAACAGCGCGTAGGACTGGAACAAAATCCCGTAGTCCCGGGCCTGCGGTGCGAGGTGCGAAACGTCGCGCTCGCCCAGATACAACTCGCCGCTGTCCTGCTTCTCCAGCCCGGCGATGCAACGCAGCAGCGTGGTCTTGCCACAGCCCGACGGGCCTAGCAGACACACCAGTTCACCGGCGGCGACATCAAGGGAGACATTATCCAGCGCGGTGAAGGCGCCGAAGCGCTTTTGCACGCCGCGCACTTTCATCGGCGCGCCGGGATGGGTCAGGGCAGTGGCGATGGCAGGATTCATGGACAAACCTCATCAAGCAGATGGGGCCAATCCTAGAGCTGTAATGCGTCCGTCATGTGGCAGTGAGGCAAAAACGGCTGATAGTGGTATTCGGGGATTTTCGTTCAAATGAAGCGTTGCCCGCACTGGCGCCATCGCGAGCAGGCTCACTCCTACAGGGGGAACGCATTCCCACTGTAGGAGTGAGCCTGCTCGCGATGAGGCCAGTCGGCACACTCGAAAATTCAGGCGGGGGACATCTCTTGGGCCAAGCCGAGGAATGCCGCCGGCAACCGCGCCCCTTTGCGCTCCTTGAGGCAATACAGATACTCCGGAATCTGCGGCGCATTCTCGATGGTCAGCACGCGCAGTTGCGGATCGTGCGGCACCTCCTGGCGGGCAATGATGCTGATGCCGATATTGCGCAGCACCGCCTCGCGGATCGACTCGCGGCTGCCGATCTCCAGCAGCGGTCCGAAACTGACCCCGGCACTGGCCAGCAACTCTTCGGTCAGCCGCCGCGTGGTCGAACCCGACTCACGCATCAACAGCGTATGCCCGGCCAGAGCACTCAATGTCACATGCTGCTGCGCCGCCAGCGGATGATTACGGTGCACCGCGAGTACCAGCGGATCGGTGCCGAGCACGCGGCGAATCAACCGCGCGTCGTCGAGCAACTGTGAGGATGCCGCCACGTCGACGCGGTAATCCTCCAGCGCTTCGAGCACTTGCTGCGAGTTGCCGATTTCCACCGACACTTCCACCTGCGGCAAACGCTCGCGAAAGGTTTTTACCAGATCAAGGATGTAATACGGCGCGGTGGCGGCAATGCGCAACGTGCCCTGTACCTGGCCGCTGTTGCGCAGAAAGAACTCGATGTCCGCTTCTTGCTGCAACAGCGCTTTGACCATCGGCAGCAAGCGCGCACCTTCATCGCTGACACTCAGGCGGCGGCCGCCACGGTAGAACAACTCCACCGAATACTGGCTCTCCAGGTTACGGATCTGCGTGGTCACGGTCGGTTGGCTGAGGCCGAGTTTCTTCGCCGCCAGCGTGATGCTGCCCAGGCGGGCGACCCTGTAGAACGCTTTCAGCTCGGCACTCAGCACAACCATCCCTCATTGTTTATTTGCGCAGCAGACGCAAACCGTTGAACACCACCAGCAGGCTCACGCCCATGTCGGCGAACACCGCCATCCACATGGTGGCGAGCCCGGCGAAGGTTACCCCAAGAAAGATCGCCTTGATCACCAAAGCCAGGGCGATGTTCTGTTTCAAGATGCTGGCCGTGTTGCGCGACAGGCTGATGAATGCCGGGATCTTGCGCAGATCATCATCCATCAGGGCGACATCCGCGGTTTCAATCGCCGTATCGGTGCCGGCGGCGGCCATGGCGAAACCAATTTCGGCGCGGGCCAATGCCGGAGCGTCGTTGATGCCGTCACCGACCATGCCGACCCGGTGGCCCTGCTTGTACAGATTTTCGATGGCTTGCAGTTTGTCGGTCGGCAGCAAGTCGCCCCGCGCTTCGTCGATACCGACTTGGGCGGCAATCGCTTGGGCAGTGTGGACGTTGTCGCCGGTGAGCATCAGGGTTTTCACCCCAAGTTCATGCAATTGGCGAATCGCCTCGCGACTGCTTTCCTTGACGGTATCGGCCACTGCAAACAGCGCCAACGGGCCGGACGGGTCCAACAGCAACACCACTGATTTGCCCTGTTTCTCCAATGCAAACAGCTTTTCTTCCAGCTGCGGCGAACACAGCCCCAGTTCTTCGACCAGACGATGGTTGCCCAAGTGATAGGTCTGGCCGTTGATCTCACCTTTGACGCCGCGACCGCCAAGCGCTGTGAAGTTATCCACAGTGAGCACTTCAAGTTTTTTATCCACAGCGGCGTTGGCGATGGCCAGCGACACCGGGTGATCGGAGCGCCCGGCCAAGGCAGCGGCAATTGCCGGCGCTGTGGCATCGGCGGTCGGGTCGAGCGACAGGTAGTCGGTCTGCACCGGTTTGCCGTGGGTGATCGTCCCGGTTTTATCCAGCGCCAGGTAATCGAGCTTGAACCCGCCCTCCAGGTACACGCCGCCCTTGACCAGAATACCCTTGCGCGCCGCCGCCGCGAGGCCGCTGACGATGGTCACCGGCGTGGAAATCACCAGCGCACATGGGCAGGCGACCACCAGCAACACCAGCGCGCGGTAGATCCAGTCGAACCACGCAGCGCCCATGAACAAGGGGGGTACGATCGCCACGGCCAAGGCAAAGACAAACACCACCGGCGTGTAGATTTTCGAGAATTGATCGACGAAGCGCTGGGTCGGAGCCCGCGCGCCCTGGGCCTGCTCAACGGCATGAATGATCCGCGCCAGGGTCGAGTTGTTCGCTACGGCGGTAACGGTGTATTCCAGCGAACCGGCCTGGTTGATGGTGCCGGCAAAGACTTTGTCGCCGATGGTCTTGTCTACCGGCAGGCTCTCACCGGTGATCGGCGCCTGGTCGATGGTCGAACTGCCACTGACTACTTCGCCGTCCAGGGCGATGCGCTCGCCGGGTTTCACCCGCACACGGGCGCCGAGTTCAACGCTTTTCACCTCTTGTTCGAGCCAGTTGCCGTCGGCCTGCAACACCGTCGCCTGCTCCGGGGTCATCTGCATCAGACCGCTGATCGCATTGCGTGCGCGGTCCAGCGAGCGCGCTTCGATCAACTCGGCAACCGTGAACAGGAACATCACCATCGCCGCTTCTGGCCATTGGCCAATGAGGATTGCGCCCGTTACGGCGATGCTCATTAATGCATTGATGTTGAGGTTGCGGTTCTTCAGGGCGATCCAGCCCTTTTTGTAAGTGCCGAGGCCACCGCCAAGAATCGACACCAGTGCTACGACCGCCACCACCCAGTCCGGCGCGGCGTTGGTGAAGTGGATAACTTCGGCTGCCAGCGCGGTCACGCCAGACAGCGCCAGTGGCCACCAGTGCTTTTTCACTGGCGTCGGGGCCGGCGCGTCGACGCCCGCCTCCAAAGGTTCGGCGTGCATGCCGAGGGATTTGATCGCCGCCGTGATCGGTGCGGTGTCCGCCAGGTTATGGGTCACGCCGAGTACACGGTTGATCAGGTTGAATTCCAGCTGCTGAACGCCGGCCAGTTTACCGAGCTTGTTCTGGATCAGCGTCTGCTCGGTCGGGCAATCCATGGCTTCGATGCGGAAACTGCTCAGCCGTGCATCGGCGCTGGTCTTTTCACTCAGTTGCACCAGCGCGGGCGCTGCGGCTTTCGACGAGCAGCAGGCGTCTTCGTGCGAATGAACCGGGGCCGGCGCAGCGGCTTTCGAACCACAGCAAGAGTCGCCGCCATGCGCATGTTTATGCACAGGCAGCAGTTTATGACTGTGATCGTGCCCGTCGCCGGGCTTGTGGTTGTGCAGGGAATCGCTCATTGGTCGCGTCCATGAAGGTGCCTGTTGCCAAGTAAAGACCCTGTAGCCACTATAGGGTCAAGCACCCTTTTGGAGATTGCCGCGATGAAGATCGGAGAACTGGCCAGACTCACCGACTGCGCCGTAGAAACCATCCGCTACTACGAGCGCGAAAACCTGCTGCCGGAACCGGCGCGCAGCGACGGCAACTACCGCGTCTACACCCAGGCCCACGCCGAGCGCCTGACGTTCATCCGCAACTGCCGCACCCTCGACATGACCCTTGAAGAAATCCGCAGCCTGCTCGCCCTGCGCGACAGCCCGCAGGATCAGTGCGAGAGCGTCAATGCGTTGATCGACGAACATATTCAACATGTGAAGGCGCGGATTGACGGGCTATTGGCCTTGCAGACGCAACTGTTCGAGCTGCGCCAGCGTTGTGGCGAAGGGCCGGAGGCGGATCAATGCGGGATCTTGCAGCGGCTGGAGGTGAGTGGCGGGGTGGTTGCGACAGAGGTTGAGCATTCCCACGTAGGCCGCAGCCACGGCCACTGAAAACACCGAATATCCCTGTGGGAGCTGGCTTGCCAGCGATAGCGTTCTGTCAGCCACATTAATGTTAAATGTGCCGCCGCAATCGCTGGCAAGCCAGCTCCCACAGGTTTAATGGCAGACCTTCAGACCGCCATCGGCGCGGTCATCGGCGGATGATGCTCATAGCCTTCCAGCGAGAAATCGCTCGGCTCGACCCACTCCAGCCACTCCGGCTGATACACACCCGTCTTGGCAAACTCCGGCACGCGGTCGGAGATCTTCAGTTTCGGCATGGCAAACGGCTCGCGCTTGAGCTGTTCGTTGAGCATGTCCAGGTGATTTTCGTAGACATGCGCATCACCGATGAAATAGGTGAACCAGCGCGGCGTGTAGCCGGTCAGGCGACCGATCAGACTCAGCAGTGCGGCGCCTTCGGTGAGGTTGAACGGCGTGCCCAGACCCAGATCGTTGGAGCGGATGTACAGGGTCAGCGAGATCTCTTTGGTCTCGACGTTCGGGTGGAACTGGTACAGCAGATGGCACGGCGGCAGGGCCATTTCATCGAGCTGGGCGCAGTTCCAGCCGTGGAACAGGATGCGACGGCTGCCCGGATCGTTGATGATCGTGTCGACGCACTGGCGCACCTGGTCGATGGCTTTGTACAGCACCACGTAGGCCTGACCGTCTTCTTCGCCTTGGGCAATCTGCTTGTAGCCGTTGCTCAAGGTTTGTTTGATGGCGGCAGTGTTGCTCAGCGGGATCTGCTTGTACGCCGGCCATTTGCGCCATTGCACGCCGTAGATTTCGCCGAGGTCGTCGTCGCCCTGACGGAACGGGTTGGCCAGCCATTGCGCGTTTTCGTTGGCGTTCTGGTCCCAGACCTTGCAGCCCAGCGCGCGGAATTGCGCGGCGTTGTTCACGCCACGCAGAAAGCCGCACATCTCGCCGATGGCGGATTTGAAGGCCATCTTGCGCGTGGTGATCGCCGGGAAGCCTTCCTGCAGATCGAAACGCAGCATCGCCCCGGGGAAACTGATGGTGTTGATGCCGGTGCGGTTGGCCTGTTTGGTGCCGTTCTGGATGACGTGCGAGACCAGTTCGAGATATTGCTTCATGAGTTACCTGTGTCTTTTGAGCCCCGGCGTCGCGCGCCGGGGTTCGTAGTTTAAGCCGTCGGGGCGAGCGGCGCTGCCGGGGCGCGACGATAGGCCAGCCAGATCAGGAACAGCCCGCCGACAATCATCGGCACACACAGTACCTGGCCCATGGTCAGCCAGTTCCACGCGAGATAACCCAACTGGGCATCCGGCACGCGAACGAACTCGACGATGAAACGGAAGATGCCATAGAACAACGCGAACATCCCGGAAACGGCCATGGTCGGGCGCGGTTTGCGCGAGAACAGCCAGAGGATCAGGAACAGCGCCACGCCTTCGAGGGCAAACTGATACAGCTGCGACGGGTGACGCGGCAGTTGCGCCGGATCGCTGAACGGCGGGAACACCATCGCCCACGGCACGTCGGTGGCCTTGCCCCACAGCTCGGCGTTGATGAAATTGCCGATACGCCCGGCGCCCAGACCGATCGGCACCATCGGCGCAACGAAGTCCATCAGTTGGAAGAACGACTTGCCATTGCGCTTGCCGAACCACAATGCCGCCAGCATCACGCCGATGAAACCGCCATGGAACGACATGCCGCCCTTCCACACCTCGAAAATCAGCGTCGGGTTGGCCAGGTACGCGCTCAGGTCATAGAACAGAACGTAACCCAGACGGCCGCCGACAATCACGCCCATCGACAACCAGAACACCAGATCGGAGAGTTTCTCCTTGGTCCAGGTCGGGTCGAAGCGGTTGAGCCGACGCGACGCCAACAGCCACGCGCCGCCAATGCCGATCAGGTACATCAGACCGTACCAGTGGATTTTCAGCGGACCGATGGCCAGGGCCACCGGGTCGATCTGCGGGTAAGGCAGCATTGCGACTCCTCGTTAGAGTTGAAAGCGAAAATTCCCGGGCGACGCTGCCACCTCAGGATTAAGCCAGGATTGCCGCGCGATCAAAGCAGGAAGCTCAAACCTACGCAAAACAGCAACGCGGCGAACAGCCGCTTCAGCAAGCGCGGCGACAACCTGTGCGCCAGACGCGCGCCGAGACGGGCGAACACCATGCTGGTCAGGGCGATGCCCAGCAATGCCGGCAAATACACAAAACCGAGACTATGGGCCGGCAACAACGGATCGTGCCACCCCAGAATCATGAAACTTAATGCACTGGCCAAGGCAATCGGCAGACCGCAGGCCGACGAGGTCGCCACGGCTTGCTGCATCGGCACACTGCGCCAGGTCAGGAACGGCACGGTCAGCGAACCGCCACCGATGCCAAAAATCGCCGACGCCCAGCCAATGACGCTGCCGGCCACGGTCAGACCGAGTTTACCCGGCACCGTTCGGCTGGCCTTGGGTTTGACATCCAGCGCCAATTGCACGGCTATTACCAGGGCGAACACGCCGATGATCTTTTGCAGGTTCGGCCCGGAGATCGCCTCGGCGGTCAAGGCACCGAACCCGGCGCCGAGCAGAATGCCCACGGTCATCCACATGAAGATCGGCCAGCGCACCGCGCCCCGACGGTGATGCTCACGCACAGCGTTGACCGAGGTGAAAATGATCGTCGCCAGCGAGGTACCGACCGCCAGATGCGTGAGAATCGACGGGTCGAAGCCTTGCAAGGTGAAACTGAACACCAGCACCGGGACAATAATGATCCCGCCGCCAACCCCGAACAGCCCGGCCAGCACGCCTGCGCAGGCGCCCAGCGCCAGATAGAGCAGAAATTCCATGTCCTTCTCCCAGACGCATCCCCGAAACAGGAGCGGCATGGTAACGGATGCGCGGCCTTCTGCTCCACTGGCGATGGATGCACGGGCGCCAGATGCGTAGAGTGAGCAAAAAACACACAAGGACGACCTTATGTGCCTGATTGTTTTCGCCTGGCGCCCGGGCCATGCCCTGCCGCTGATCGTCGCGGCCAACCGCGACGAGTTCTACGCCCGGCCAAGCCTGCCGCTGGCGCCGTGGCCGGAGGCGCCGCAGGTGCAGGCCGGGCGTGATCTGGAAGCTGGCGGCACCTGGCTGGGGATTGGTGCCAACGGGCGCTTTGCTGCGCTAACGAATATCCGCGATCCGCAGCAGCCGCCGGCGACCAAATCCCGTGGCGAACTGGTGGCGCGGTTTCTCGTGGATGATCTGTCGATTGATGATTATTTGCGCGATGTGGTCGGTCGTTCGGCGGAGTACGCCGGGTTCAACCTGTTGCTCGGCAATGCCCATGAGCTGTGGCACTTCAATGCGCGGGCGTCGGAGCCGGTGATGCTTGAGCCTGGGATTTATGGGTTATCCAACGCGGGACTGGATACGCCATGGCCGAAACTGCTCAAGGCCAAGGCTGCGTTGAACGCGGTGCTGGACGATCCGCAGCCGGAGCGGCTGTTGGCGTTGTTGAGCGATGCGCAGACCGCGCCGCAGGCCGAGTTGCCGAACACCGGGGTGGGGCTGGCGACAGAATCGCTGCTGTCGAGTGTATTCATTGCCAGCCAGAGTTACGGGACGCGGGCGAGTACGGCGTTGATTGTGCAGGCGGACGGGACGCGGCGGATGGTGGAGCGCAGTTTTGGGCCGTATGGCGGGCACTTGGGTGAGGTGGAGATCACTATTTGAAGCGACATCAATGTGGGGCGAGGGAGGCTTGTCGAATCGTCGCACCGTCCCGCTCGGCTGCGCAGCAGTCGCAACAGACAAATGTGATGACATTGGCCCGATTGGGAGCGCTTCGCACTCCAGCGGGAGCAAGCTCCCTCGCCACAGACCCATCAGCGACTAGAGGGCCTTGGTGACCACCGGCGGATTCATCTTGGCCAAGCCGAGATTTTTCAGCGCCAACTGCAGTGAGCTGTGGATAACTTGCGGGTTATCGATGGTCATCAGCTCAGCCAGCAACGCCTGGGCCTTGCTCAGATTGACCTGGCGCAACATCCATTTCACCTTCGGCAGGTTGGTGGCGTTCATTGACAGGCTGTCGAAGCCCATCGCCATCAGCAGCACCGCCGCCGCCGGATCACCGGCCATTTCGCCGCAGATGCTTACCGGTTTGCCTTCGGCATGAGCGTCGCGCACCACGGTTTGCAGGGCTTGCAGCACCGCCGGGTGCAGGTAGTCGTAGAGATCGGCCACCCGCGGGTTGTTGCGATCGACCGCCAGCAAATACTGGGTCAAGTCGTTGGAGCCGACGGACAGGAAGTCGACCATCCGCGCCAGTTCTTTGGTCTGGTAAACGGCTGCGGGAATTTCGATCATCACCCCGATCGGCGGCATCGGCACGTCGGTGCCTTCGTCGCGCACCTCGCCCCAGGCACGGTGAATCAGGTGCAGGGCTTCTTCGAGTTCGTGGGTGCCGGAGATCATCGGCAGCAGAATCCGCAGGTTGTTCAGGCCTTCGCTGGCCTTGAGCATCGCGCGGGTCTGCACCAGGAAAATTTCCGGGTGGTCGAGGGTGACGCGGATACCGCGCCAGCCCAGGAACGGGTTGTCTTCCTTGATCGGGAAGTACGACAGCGACTTGTCCCCGCCGATGTCGAGGCTGCGCATGGTCACCGGTTGCGGGTGGAACGCGGCGAGCTGCTCGCGGTAGATCGCCAGTTGCTCCTTCTCGCTCGGGAAGCGCTGGTTGATCATGAACGGCACTTCGGTGCGGTACAGACCGACCCCTTCGGCGCCGCGCTTCTGCGCCCGCGCCACATCGGCGAGCAGGCCGGTATTGACCCACAGCGGCATGCGGTGACCGTCGAGGGTCACGCACGGCAAGTCGCGCAGGGTGTCGAGACCCAGCGCCAGTTGTTTCTCTTCTTCGACGACCTCGGCGAACTGCTTGCGCAGCACTTCGCTCGGGTTGGTGTAGACCTCGCCACGGGTGCCGTCGACGATCATTTCAATGCCGTCGACCTTGGCGTACGGCAGGTCAACCAGGCCCATTACCGTCGGAATGCCCATGGCCCGGGCGAGAATCGCGACGTGGGAGTTACCCGAACCGAGTACCGAGACCAGACCGACCAGCGTGCCTTCCGGCACCTCGCCGAGCATTGCCGGGGTCAGCTCTTCGCTGACCAGAATGGTTTTTTCCGGGTAGACCAGGTTCTGCTGGCGCTCTTCCTGCAAATAGGCGAGCAGGCGGCGACCGAGGTCTTTGACGTCCGAGGCGCGCTCACGCAGGTAGGCGTCGTCCATCAGTTCAAAACGGTTGACGTGTTCCGTGACCACCTGACGCAGCGCGCCCTGCGCCCACTGGCCGGTCTTGATCACGGTGGTGATTTCGCTGCCCAGCGAGGCATCGTCGAGCATCATCAGGTAGACATCGAACAGCGCACGTTCTTCCGGACGCAACTGAGTCGCCAGCTTGGCGGACAACGCGCGCATGTCGGCGCGCACGCCTTCGATGGCGGTCTTGAACAGCGCCAGCTCAGCGTTGATGTCGGTGATGGTCTTGTCCGGCACCACGTCCAGATCCGCCGGCGGCAGCATGACCACCGCAGTACCGACGGCAGCACCCGGTGAACCCGGCACGCCAACGAACTTGGCTTCCTGTATGCCTTTGCCCTGACGACCCAGACCACGGATCGAGCCGGTGGCCTCGGCGTGGGCGATAACGCCGGCGAGCTGCGCGCTCATGGTCACGAGGAAGGCTTCTTCGCCCTCGTCGAACTGGCGTCGCTCTTTTTGCTGGATGACCAACACGCCGACGACGCGGCGGTGGTGGATGATCGGTGCACCGAGGAACGAGGCGTAACGCTCTTCACCGGTTTCGGCGAAGTAGCGATAACGCGGGTGATCCGCGGCGTTCTCGAGGTTCAGGGGTTCTTCACGCGTGCCGACCAGACCGACCAGACCTTCGTTGGGAGCCATGCTGACCTTGCCGATCGAGCGCTTGTTCAAGCCCTCGGTGGCCATCAGGACAAAGCGGTTGGTCTCGGGGTCAAGCAGGTAGACCGAGCAGACCTGGCTGCCCATGGCCTCTTTGACGCGCAACACAATAATCCCCAACGCCGCCTTGAGATCCTTGGCGGAGTTAACTTCCTGGACGATCTTGCGCAGCGTATTGAGCATGGCTCGGGGTCGAACTCCGTCGTCAGTCGCGCGCTAAAAGGCGCGGGGCAAGCTCTTTGAGGGCGCGGCGATACACCTCGCGCTTGAATGTCACCACCTGGCCCAACGGATACCAATAGCTGACCCAGCGCCAGCCATCGAACTCCGGTTTACCGGTCAAATCCATCCGCACCCGCTGCTCGTTGGAGATCAGGCGCAGGAGAAACCATTTCTGTTTCTGGCCGATGCACAGCGGTTGGCTGTGAGTACGCACCAGACGTTGCGGCAAACGATAGCGCAACCAGCCTCGGGTACAGGCCAGTATTTCAACATCTTCACGTTCCAGGCCAACTTCTTCGTTCAGCTCGCGGTACAAGGCGTCTTCCGGCGTCTCCTCGGGGTTGATGCCCCCTTGCGGAAACTGCCAGGCGTCCTGATTGATACGGCGAGCCCATAGCACCTGGCCGGCGTCATTCGTCAGAATGATCCCGACATTGGGGCGGAAACCATCGGGGTCGATCACGGCAACAACCTCGCAAACGCATGTCGCCGCATTGTTCCACAAAGCTTGATCAGGCGGCAACGAAGGTTCCTACCTTATGTGCACTCTTGTGAAAAGACCGTATTCTTGTCGCCTTTTTACTGACTTTTCAGCGGGTAACTGCAATGCGCCTGGCTCTATTCGATTTGGACAACACCCTTCTGGGCGGCGACAGCGATCACGCTTGGGGCGATTATCTGTGCGAGCGCGGCTTCCTTGACCCGGTCGCCTACAAGGCGCGCAACGACGAGTTCTATCAGGATTACCTGGCCGGCAAGCTGGATAACGCCGCCTACCTGAACTTCTGCCTGGAAATTCTCGGCCGCACCGAGATGGCTGTGCTCGATCAATGGCACAGCGATTACATGCGCGACTGCATCGAGCCGATTGTGCTGCCCAAGGCGCTGGAATTGCTCAAGCAGCACCGCGACGCCGGCGACAAATTGGTGATCATCACCGCGACCAACCGCTTCGTCACTGCACCGATCGCCGTGCGCCTGGGCGTCGAAACCCTGATCGCTACCGAATGCGAGATGGTCGATGGCCGCTACAGCGGGCGCAGCACTGACATCCCGTGCTTCCGTGAAGGCAAGGTGACGCGGCTCAATCGTTGGCTGGAAGAGACTGGTTATTCGCTTGAGGACAGCTATTTCTATAGCGATTCGATGAATGACTTGCCGTTGCTGGAGCAGGTGGCGAATCCCGTTGCTGTGGATCCGGATCCGAATTTGCGCGCCGAAGCCGAGAAGCGTGGCTGGCCGGTGATTTCGTTGCGCGGCTGACATCGCTATCGCGAGCAGGCTCATTCCTACAAGGGAACGCATTTCAAATGTAGGAGTGAGCCTGCTCGCGATCGGGCCAACCCGGTCTCAAGCCTTAAACCGGCTTGGCCCCCATCAACGCCGCTATGGCGACAAATCCGACGCCGCTGACAATCGCCAGCGCCAGATTGAATGTCCGATTGCCCTTTCCGCTTGTCCACAGCCGATTCAGCCGAACCAGCAGCCAGACCGCACTGAACGCGGCCACGGCATAGATCACGCTGGACCCCAGGATCCACAATTGCCCCAACGGCCAGCCAACCAGGTGCACCAGCCACCAGCCAGTGAACGGCATGCTGAGCATAGCGATCAGCATCAAACACCAGATAAACAGCCAGGGCCGCTGCATCGTGCTGGCCGCCCCTTCGCTGCGATTACGCCAGGTCAGGGCGGCAAGCCCCAGTCCGCTCGCGAGTATGACTACGGTCGCCGCGACGTGAAGGACTTTCAGGGTAGTCAGGGTTTCCATGCAGTTCTCATCCGTAGGTCCATGCCCATCAGCGTAGCCGCTCAGCCAAGAAACAGCTGATAAGCCGGGTTGTCGCTTTCGTCCCAGTACGGGTAGCCGATTTCAGCCAGCGCCGCCGGCACCAGATGACGCTCGTCATGGGGCACTTGCAGGCCGGCGACCACGCGGCCGTCCGCCGCGCCGTGGTTGCGGTAGTGGAACATCGAAATGTTCCAGCGCCCGCCGAGCTTGTTGAGGAAGTTGAACAGCGCGCCCGGACGTTCCGGGAATTCGAAGCGCAGCACCACTTCATCGACCACCTGCGCCGCGCGACCGCCGACCATATGGCGGATGTGCAGCTTGGCCAGCTCATTGTCGGTCAGGTCGATCACCGGGAAGCCCTGCTCGGTCAGGCTCGCCAGCAAGGCGCTGCGTGGGTCATTGTCAGGGTGAGTCTGCACGCCGACGAAGATGTGCGCTTCGCTGCCCGTGTTGTAGCGGTAGTTGAATTCGGTGATCTGGCGCTTGCCGATGGCCTCGCAGAAGGCTTTGAAGCTGCCGGCTTTCTCAGGGATGGTCACAGCGATGATCGCCTCGCGACCTTCGCCCAGTTCGGCGCGCTCGGCGACGTGGCGCAAGCGGTCGAAGTTGACGTTGGCGCCGGAATCGATGGCGACAAAGGTCTGGCCGCTGACACCGCGCTGCTCGACGTACTTCTTGATCCCGGCCACGCCCAACGCGCCGGCAGGCTCGGTAATCGAGCGGGTATCGTCGTAGATGTCCTTGATGGCCGCGCAGATCTCGTCAGTGCTGACGGTGATCACTTCATCGACGTAATCCTTGCAGATGTCGAAGGTGTGCTGGCCGATCTGCGCCACCGCCACGCCGTCGGCGAAGATGCCCACGGTCGGCAGGACAACGCGCTCACCGGCGGCCATGGCCGCTTGCAGGCAGTTGGAGTCGTCGGGTTCGACGCCAATCACCTTGATGTCTGGCCGTAGATATTTGACGTACGCGGCGATACCGGCGATCAGCCCGCCGCCGCCGACCGGGACGAAAATCGCGTCCAGGGGTTGCGGGTGCTGACGCAGAATCTCCATCGCCACGGTGCCCTGCCCGGCAATGGTGTGCGGATCGTCGTAGGGATGGATGTAGACGTAGCCTTTCTCGTCGACCAGTTTCAGCGAGTAGGCCAGCGCCTCGGGAAACGAATCACCGTGCAGCACTACTTTGCCGCCCCGCGAGCGCACGCCTTCAACCTTGATTTCCGGGGTGGTCTTGGGCATGACGATGGTGGCTTTGACGCCCAATACTTTTGCCGCCAGAGCCAGACCCTGCGCATGATTGCCCGCCGAAGCAGTGACCACGCCACGGGCGCGTTCTGCGTCGCTCAGTTGGGTCAACTTGTTATAGGCGCCGCGAATCTTGAACGAGAACACTGGCTGCAAGTCTTCGCGCTTGAGCCAGATGTCGTTGCCCAGCCGCTCGGAGAGCTGGCGAGCGTTGTGCAGCGGGGTTTCTACGGCAACGTCATAAACGCGCGAGGTGAGGATCTTTTTGACGTACTGTTCGAGCATCGGAAAGCATCACTGAGCGGGTTGGGCGGGACCGGGGAGTCTAACCCGGCTTTCAACCGGACGACCACACTAAACAGGTGGTTTTAAAGCATGGATCTCCATTGTGGCGAGGGAGCTTGCTCCCGCCCGGCTGCGCAGCAGTCGCAAAAACTGCGCACGCGGTCTTTCATAACGAATGGCGGGGACCGCTTCGCGCTCCAGCGGGAGCAAGCGCCCTCGCCACAGGAAGGTTTCCCCCCGCACCGCCGCGGGGCCTATAATGCCGGCCTTTCTGCCCA
Source organism: Pseudomonas sp. SWRI99 (assembly GCF_014270125.1). NCBI lineage: Bacteria > Pseudomonadati > Pseudomonadota > Gammaproteobacteria > Pseudomonadales > Pseudomonadaceae > Pseudomonas > Pseudomonas sp. SWRI99. Next base: position 111,208 of record NZ_JABWQR010000007.1, read on the forward strand.
CCCCTTGCCCGCTTCCGGAGCCCGCATGACCCAGGATCAACTCAAACAGGCCGTAGCCCAGGCCGCCGTCGACTTCATCCTGCCGAAACTCGACGACAAGAGCATCGTCGGCGTCGGCACCGGCTCCACCGCCAACTGCTTCATCGACGCCCTGGCCCAGCACAAGGGCGCGTTCGACGGCGCGGTCGCCAGCTCCGAAGCCACCGCCGCACGCCTCAAGGGCCATGGCATTCCGGTGTATGAGCTCAATACCGTCAGCGACTTGGAGTTTTACGTCGACGGCGCCGATGAAAGCGACGCGCACCTGAACCTGATCAAGGGCGGTGGCGCCGCCCTGACCCGCGAGAAGATCGTCGCCGCCGTGGCCAAGACGTTCATCTGCATCGCCGACGCCAGCAAACTGGTGCCAGTGCTCGGTGAATTCCCGCTGCCGGTGGAAGTGATCCCGATGGCGCGCAGCCACGTCGCTCGCCAATTGGTCAAACTCGGTGGCGACCCGGTGTACCGCGAAGGCGTGCTGACCGACAACGGCAACATCATCCTCGACGTGTTCAACCTGCAGATCACCAACCCGGTGGAGCTGGAAGCGCAGATCAACGCCATTGTCGGCGTGGTCACCAATGGCCTGTTCGCGGCGCGCCCGGCGGATTTGTTGTTGCTGGGGACCAGCGAAGGTGTGAAGACCCTCAAGGCTGAATAAATGTCTTCAGGCGGTGAAATTCCTCTGTAGGAGTGAGCCTGCTCGCGATAGCGGTCTGTCAGTCGACATCAATATCAACTGACAGACCGCTATCGCGAGCAGGCTCACTCCTACAAAGGTTTTGTGGTGTTGGTTAGTTTTGTGCAGGCTTTTTGAAGACGTAAAACAGATTCGGCTCGCTCACCAGGTACAACGTCCCGTCATCATCCATCGCAATCCCCTCGGCCTGCGGCACGGTTTTCTGCAAACCCTGACGCCCGCCGCTGATCGACATAGTGCTCAACGGCCGCCCGTCGACATCCAGCTCGATAATCAACCGCGATTCATCTGACAGCGCCAGCAGGTGCCCACTGCGTTCGTCGTACTGCAAGCTCGACAGATCACGCACGAACATCCCGGCATCACGCTTGGGGTTGTTGATCACGTGCACGGCGTAGGTTTTGTCCGGTTTGAAATGCGGAAAGCCGTGGACTTCATAGATCAGCATCGGGTCGCGCTCTTTCGCCACGAACAGCCGTTTACCCACTGAATCGTAAGCCAGCCCCTCAAAACCCTTGTTGCTGGCCATGTGCACGCCGAGCGTCATTTGCTCGGCATCCTCGGCATCGAGAAACGTTGTGTCGGCGTCGAGGTGGATCTTGATCAGTCGCTGCTGGCGCTCGTCGGTAATGACATAAGTGTCAGCGCTGATGTACTCCACCGCTTCCGGATCGCCAAAGCCGACCAGAGCAATGCGTCGCAGGATCTTGCCTTCCAGCGACAATTCGATCAGTTCAGAGTTTTTGTTGGTGACGGTGAACAGGCTTTTGCGCACCGGATCGTAGGTCAGCGCCGAGACGTCATCGTCGAGCCCGTCGATCGGCCGCGCCTCGATCGTCACCCGATACTGACCCAGCCCGATCGCCTCGCTGCTCAACGGCTGCCACAACGTGTGCAGGTTGAACCAGGCGCGCTCGAACAGGCGCAGGTATTGGCCGATCGCGATCAACGCGATCAGGGCGATTACCGACAAGAGGATGACCAGCGGTTTGGGACGGGCAAGTCGACGCATTCGGGCGGGCTCGGATTCAAAACAGGCCGATGAAATATCATGCCCGTCTGAATTGAAGCTTAATGGCCACTTGCCTGCCACGACAACCGCACAATTCCGCGATTGTTGTAGGGAAAGTTACTTGTGCTTTTCGAAACGGTAGAACAGGTTCGGCTCACTGACGATGTACAGGGTGCCGGCCTCGTCCATGGTCACGCCTTCGGCGCGGGGGATGGTGCCTTTCAAACCGTTGAAATTGCCGAGCAGGGTCATGAAGCTGACTTGCTCACCGGTCTCGTCCAATTCCAGCAACAAGTGCGAGTCGGCGGACAACACCAGCCAATGGCCGGTGCGCGGATCGACGGCCAACGCCGAAAGATTGCGGATATCCAACTCATCGCTGGGCAGTTTCTGCTTGTCCCCCGTCAACGTCTGGCTGCCATCGCTTTTCCAGGTGAACAGCGCCGGCGGCCGCTCTTCACCCAGCACCAGTTGCTGATTGCGCGGATCCCAAGCGATGGCTTCGAAGGCTTTGTTCTGGTCTTTCGACGGGCCGAGGTCGTATTTGGGGAAGTCGGCGATGTTCAGCTCGCGAGTCGCGGCATCGACCTTGACGATCGACAGCGTGTGTTGACGCTCATCGACGATCGCCAGCAGACCGTTCTCCATTACCGTCAGGCCTTCCGGATTGCTCCAGCCCACCAGCGGCATTTTGCGCAGCACCTCGCCTTGCAGGCTGAGTTCGGCGAGAAACGGATTTTTGCCCATCACTGAAAACAGGGTTCTGGTCTGCGGGTTGTAGGCCAGGTCCGAAGCTTCGTCTTTCTCCATGCCCGGCAGCGGCTTGGCATCGATCACCACTTGGTAGTCCGGCAGCCAGACGCTCTCCTTCTGCTCGGCCTTGCTCTCGAAGCGTTCCAGCACCCAGAGCACGCCGCGATCGTCCCAGTGCATGGCGAACGCCAGCCCATAGGCCGCAGCGATGATCAATAACAGCCAGGCGTACCAGCGCAGGGCGAAACGGGAGCGACGTGTGGGTTTCTGCTGAGTTTGAGAGGACATCAAGGGACGCGTTCCGAAAATTCAGGCTAAGGGTAATAGCACAAAGAGGCCGGCTCAGACGCCAGAATGGCGGAAATTATCCAAAGAGGATGTGAAAAAAACGGGAAATGGCGGGATTGGCGTGTTGGTTTGTGGGCCACAACACACAACAAAGGTGAAAGGGACAATTGTGGCGAGGGAGCTTGCTCCCGCTGGGGCGCGAAGCGGCCCCGCTTTTAATGAAACAGCAGGGGGCCTGCTGCGCAGTCCAGCGGGAGCAAGCTCCCTCGCCACGGATCCGCGAGTTAGCGCACGCTGCTGGTAAAGCGGCTCGCGCCCGGGAGTTCGAGGACGATCTCATCGCCGACGTTCAGCGGCCCGACACCCACCGGCGTGCCGGTCAGGATCACGTCACCGGCCTGCAGCGAGAAACAGCCGGCCATGTGCTGGATCATCGGCACGATCGGGTTGAGCATCGCGCTGCTGTTACCGTCCTGGCGCACTTCGCCATTGATGGTCAGGCGAATGCCAATGTCGGTCAGGTCGGCAAAGGTGCTGCCCACCACAAACGGGGCGAGTACCGCTGCGCCGTCGAACGATTTGGCGATTTCCCACGGCAGGCCCTTGGCTTTCAGCTCGGCCTGCTTGTCGCGCAGGGTCAGGTCCAGCGCCGGGGCGAAACCGGAAATGGCGTCGAGGACTTCTTCGCGGCTCGGCTTGGTCGACAGCGGCTTGCCGATCAACACGGCGATCTCCGCCTCGTAGTGCACCGAGCCGCGCTCGGTCGGAATGCTGAACCCGCCTTCCAGCGGCACCACGCAACTGCCCGGCTTGATGAACAGCAGCGGCTCGGTCGGGACCGGGTTGTCCAATTCCTTGGCGTGTTCGGCGTAATTGCGGCCAATGCACACGACTTTCCCGATCGGGAAGTGAATGCGCGTGCCGTCGACGTACTGGTGCTGATAGCTCATTTACCGACTCCTGCCTTCATTGATTCAACAGAGATTACCGATCAAACCGCAAAGATCTTGCCCGGGTTCATGATGCCGTTCGGGTCGAACACTGCCTTGACCGCTTTCATGTATTCGATTTCGACCGGCGAGCGGCTGTAGGTCAAGTAATCGCGCTTGGTCATGCCGACGCCATGCTCGGCGGAAATCGAACCGTTGTACTTCTCCACGGTTTCGAACACCCACTTGTTGACGGTCGCGCACTTGGCGAAGAACTCGTCCTTGCTGAGGTTTTCCGGCTTGAGAATGTTCAGGTGCAGGTTGCCATCGCCGATGTGGCCGAACCAGACGATTTCGAAGTCCGGGTAGTGCTCGCCGACAATCGCATCGATTTCCCGCAGGAAGGCTGGCACTTTCGAGACCGTCACCGAGATGTCGTTCTTGTAAGGGGTCCAGTGCGAAATGGTCTCGGAGATGTATTCGCGCAGTTTCCACAGGTTCTGCAACTGGGTTTCGCTCTGGCTCATCACGCCGTCCAGCACCCAGCCCTGCTCGACGCAATGTTCGAAGGTTTCCAGCGCGCTGTTGGCCACTTCTTCAGTGGTCGCTTCAAATTCCAGCAGGGCGTAGAACGGGCACTCGGTGCCGAACGGGGCCGGTACGTCGCCACGGCCGAGCACTTTGGCCAGGGCCTTGTCGGAGAAAAATTCGAACGCAGTCAGATCAAGCTTGCCCTGAAAGGCGTGCAGCACCGGCATGATCGAATCGAAATCGGCGGTACCGAGGACCATGGCGGTGAGGTTTTTCGGCGCGCGGTCCAGGCGCATGGTCGCTTCGACGACGAAACCCAAGGTGCCTTCGGCGCCGATGAACAGCTGTCGCAGGTCGTAACCGGTGGCGTTCTTGATCAGGTCCTTGTTCAGTTCGAGCACGTCGCCCTTGCCTGTGACGACTTTCATGCCGGCCACCCAGTTACGGGTCATGCCGTAGCGAATCACCTTGATTCCGCCGGCATTGGTGCCGATGTTGCCGCCAATCTGGCTGGAACCCGCCGACGCGAAGTCGACCGGGTAATACAAGCCATTTTCTTCGGCGACATTCTGCAGATGTTCAGTGACTACGCCCGGCTGGCACACGGCGGTGCGGTCGGTGAGGTTCACGTCGAGGATCTGGTTCATGTAATCGAACGAGACAACCACTTCGCCGTTGGCCGCCACCGCAGCGGCAGACAGCCCGGTGCGTCCGCCCGACGGCACCAGCGCGACCTTGCGCGCGTTGGCCCAGCGGACCACGGCCTGGACTTGTTCGATGGTCTTGGGAAACACAATGGCGCTCGGCGCCGGAGCAAAATGCCTGGTCCAATCCTTGCCGTATGCGTTCAGGGAGTCGGCGTCAGTCAAGACCTTGCCAGCTTCGACCAGGGACTTCAGTTCATCAATCAGCGCAGGATTGGTCATCGACAGAACTCTCGAACAATTCATGGTCATCCTGAGAACGCTTCACGTCGCAGGAATGAGTGTTTAGCGGGGTGGCTATGCTAGCATACCGACCCCGCAGGACAGTGCCCAAGGCCTGATCCGCGGTGACGGCATTCTTGTCGTCCGGGTCAGCGTCTGCTGGCTATCTCCTGCCATTTTTCTCCGGGATACAGGTTTACGCAGATGAGCAAGACTTCTCTCGATAAGAGCAAGATCAAGTTCCTTCTTCTCGAAGGCGTCCACCAATCGGCTGTCGACGTCCTCAAGGCGGCGGGCTACACCAGCATCGAGTACCACACCAGTTCTCTGCCGGACGCCCAGCTCAAGGAAAAGATCGCGGACGCTCACTTCATCGGCATTCGCTCGCGCACGCAACTGACCGAAGAGATCTTCGATCACGCGAAGAAGCTGGTCGCGGTCGGCTGTTTCTGCATCGGCACCAACCAGGTTGACCTCGGTGCGGCCCGCGAGCGCGGTATCGCCGTGTTCAACGCGCCGTACTCCAACACCCGCTCCGTGGCCGAGCTGGTGCTGGCCGAAGCGATCCTGCTGTTGCGCGGCATCCCTGAGAAAAACGCGTCCTGCCACCGTGGCGGCTGGATCAAATCCGCAGCCAACTCCTTCGAGATCCGTGGCAAGAAGCTGGGCATCGTCGGCTACGGCTCGATCGGCACGCAGCTGTCGGTTCTGGCTGAAGGCCTGGGCATGCAGGTGTTCTTCTACGACACCGTGACCAAGCTGCCGCTGGGCAACGCCACGCAGGTCAACAACCTGCACGAGCTGCTGGGCATGTCCGACATCGTCACCCTTCACGTTCCTGAAACTGCGGCGACCCAGTGGATGATCGGTGAGAAGGAAATCCGCGCCATCAAGAAGGGCGGCATCCTGATCAACGCCGCACGCGGCACCGTGGTCGAGCTGGACGCCCTGGCGGACGCGATCAAGGACAAGCACCTGATCGGCGCGGCCATCGACGTGTTCCCGGTGGAGCCACGCTCCAACGACGAAGAGTTCGAAAGCCCGCTGCGTGGCCTCGACAACGTGATCCTGACCCCGCACATCGGTGGCTCGACCGCCGAAGCGCAAGCCAACATCGGTCTGGAAGTGGCGGAAAAACTGGTCAAGTACAGCGACAACGGTACCTCCGTCTCGTCGGTGAACTTCCCGGAAGTGGCCCTGCCGGCTCACCCTGGCAAGCACCGCCTGCTGCACATCCACGAGAACATCCCGGGTGTGATGAGCGAGATCAACAAGGTCTTCGCCGAAAACGGCATCAACATCTCCGGTCAGTTCCTGCAGACCAACGAGAAGGTTGGCTACGTGGTCATCGACGTCGACGCCGAATACTCGGAGCTGGCGCAAGAGAAGCTGCAACACGTCAACGGTACTATCCGTAGCCGGGTTCTTTTTTAAGAACAGCTACAAGCCTCAAGCTACAAGCGGCAAGTGATGTTCGCTTTTGCTTTAACTTGAGGCTTTCAGCTTGAAGCTTGCAGCTGTAAAAAAGGGAGTCCCGAAGGACTCCCTTTTTTTATTTCACGTTTACGGTGATTTTTTCCGAAACGATCGATGGGTCGAACGGCATGTGGCCGCTGTCGCCGAGAATCAGCTGCAAGGTGTGCTTGCCCGGGGCCAGTTTGATCGTGGCTTCGGTCTGCGCCTTGCCGAAATGCATGTGGTGGGCGTCAGTCGGGATCGGCGCGCCTTCGGCCGGCAGGTCGTCGACGTCGATCAGCAGGTGATGGTGGCCGGTGTTTTTGGTGACGTCACCCGCCGGGGCCAGCGCGATGTTCTTGACGCCGAACTTGACCTTGAATTCCTGCGAGACGGTGGCCCCGTCCTCGGGAGAAACGATGAACACTTCAGCATCCTTGGGCGCCGGCGTTGCCGCACTGGCCAGCACCGAAACACCCATCAGCACACCGGCCAACGCTGCACGTGACATAAAGCTTTTCATTTTCTTCTCCAGTTTTTCCGTAAAATCCGCACGGTCATGACAACTTCATGACCATTCGTTGTCGAAGGCACTCGACAACCATAGCAAAGCGAGCCTGAATCAGAGCGTCGCGATAATGATTTCAAAGGAGTGACCATGCGTTTTCTGCCTGGCCTGATCTGCCTGCTACCCCTTCTGAGCCACTTGGCTCACGCCGAACTGATTGATGACGTCAACGACCGTGGCGAGTTGCGCATAGCCCTTGAGGCTAATACACCGCCGTTCAATTACAAGGAAGGCGACACACTCACGGGGTTCGAGGTCGAGCTGGGGCAACTCCTGGCCCGGGAGCTGGATGTGCGCGCCGACTTCATCGTCACCGACGAGGCCGATCTGCTCCAGGGCGTTGAAAGTGGCAAGTACGACGTCGCGCTCAATCACATAGCACTGACACCCGAACTCAAGGAACGTTTCGACGTCAGCACACCGTACGGCGAGGTCGATGGGCAACTGCTGGCGAAGAAAGACGAGACACGCCGGCCGATGGTGCTGGTGCAGGCGTTGACCGAAGAAAAGCCGAAAGCGCCGCAGTCGGTGGAACTGGCGATTCCGTTTCAGAAGGGCAACCCGGCGTTTCAGGCCAGCCTTGAGAGTGCGATGCAGCGGATCAAGGCCGATGGGCGGCTCGATGCGCTGACCGAGAAGTGGCTCACCGCCCCCCGGTAAACACAGAACCTCTGGGAGCGGGCTTGCTCGCGAATGCGGTATGTCGTTCGATAATCATTGACTGACACACCGCTATCGCGAGCAGGCTCACTCCTACACGGGATTTTCGGCGATCCTTTAGATGAGGGCTGCCAGGGCCTGCGCGGCTTGCGACAGCTCAAGCTCACTGAACACCTGAACCCCATGACGCTTGAGCAGCGCAGCCGTTACGCCTTCGCCGGAGACTTTCACTCCGCTGAATGTGCCATCGTAAGTCAGCAAATTCCCGCAAGAGGGACTGTTGGCCTTGAGCACCGCCACCCGAATACCGTGCTTTTGCACCAACTCTAGTGCTTGCCGCGCACCGTCGAGAAACTGCGCGCTGACATCCTCGCCATCGGTGGTGATCACTGCGGCCACGCCATCAAGCACCTCTGCGCCCTGCCCGCCGGGAATCTCCGCCGCGGCCCTCGGCGTCGGCAAACCACCCGCCACCTCAGGACACAGCGGCACTACGCGTCCTTCGGCAATCCATTGTTCAAGTTGATCGAACGGCCCACTGGCGCCACCGTCATAACGCACGCGATGGCCCAACAGGCAACGACTGACCAGAATCTTGTCCATGCTCAAAACGGCTCGTTGCCACGGCGACGGAACCATCCGGTCAGCGACAGCCGCTCGCGGTTGGCCGGCAGCACTTCGTGGGGCACTTCGCCGGAAAGAAACACCACCAGACAGCCGCCGGTCGGCTGCACGTCGTGCACGCGTCCGTCCTTGAGGTACATGCGCAACTGACCGCCATCCTCCGGCAGCCACGCCTCGTTGAGGTAAATCACCGCCGAGACCATGCGCCGGTCGTCATCGCGGAAGCGGTCGACGTGCTTGCGATAAAACGCGCCGGGTGGGTACAGGGCGAAATGGCATTCGAAGTCTTCAAGGCCCAAAAACAGGCCGCGATTGAGCGCTTCGCGCAGGCTGTCCATCAGGCTCAGATAACGGTCAGTGGCCTCGGCCTGGCCCGGGTCGATCCACTGAATGTGGTCGCCACGAATGCCCTCGCGAATCTCTGAAAACGGCCCGCGGCCGACCGCCGCCGGCGCCAGTTCACCCTCGGCTTCACGTTGACGGCACTCGGCCGCCAGCTCGCCGGTCAAACCGGCAGGCAGGAAAATGTTCTGCTGCGACCAGCCGTGTTCGGCCAGGTCGTCGACAATACGTAACAGCAGCGGGTGTTCAGAGGATATCGGCATGGCGCGCATAGTATGCCGGCGGCACCAAATCCGACAGAGCCGCGCGGCGCCTTGATACGAATTCTCGACAAGTACCGGCACCGCACGGAGAATAGTCGGCTGCTGACAGGAGTCCCTATGCGCCGTTTGCTTTTTTCACTGTTGATGTTCTGCGTTTTGCCTGCCTGGGCGGACGGCCACGATCAGCTCTACAAGGTCGCCGGCTGGCCAGAACAACGCGCGCATTTCAACGACGCCCTGAGCGCCGCCCAGCAGCGCTATCAGAACAGCCTGCCGCCGGCAGTGTTTCAGGCACTGGTGAACAATAGCAATCAGCGCTTCGCGCCCCAGGCCATGGATCAACGTGCCGAAGCGCAACTGCGGCAGAAACTCGCCGACCCGAAGCCGGCGCTGGCGTTCTTTCAGTCACCGCTGGGCAAGAAAATCGTCGCCGCCGAACTGCTCGCGACCCGCCGCGATCAATTGGCGAAAAATGCCAAGGGCCTGCCGAAAATGCAGGCCAGCGACACGCGTCTGCTGATTATCGGCCACCTCGCCCAGGCGCTGCCCGCGCGCGAGGCTGGCGCCGAAGTCAGCCTGGCGATTGCCGGCGTTGCGGCGGACAGTTTGAGTTCGATGATTCCGGGGTTGCTCGGCGGCGGTCAGGCCCAGGGCATGTTGAATGGTCAGCGTCAGCGCCTGATGGATCAGATTGGCGCCGATTTGAACAACACCCTGCTCTATGTCTATCGCGACTTGTCGGATGAAGAGCTGGAAGAGTTTGCGACGTTTGCCGAGTCGACCGAGGGCAAGGCTTACTATCAGGCGGCATTGGCGGCGATTCGGGCGGGGTTGGCGGTCGGGCAATGATCTTCATCGCCTGACAGACCGCCATCGCTGGCAAGCCAGCTCCCACAAGTTTCTGGGGCGCTCCATAGATTTTGATCAATGCAAAACCCTGTGGGAGCTGGCTTGCCAGCGATGGGGCCCTCACATTCGCTAGAGATTCCGGCCCCTGATCCGCTTGCTCAAGAACTCGAAATACTCCTCGCGCATCTCCGCCGTCTCATTGGCCAGATGATGGCGCGCCTCAGCCAGCAGCAGAATCTGCGGCCGGTCGAACTTCCATTTCAATACCTGCAGATTGTGCTGCCAGTCCACGGTCATGTCCGCCTGCCCCTGAATGATCAGCGGCCGTCGCGGACTTTTTCTGGCGTGCTCGACGCGAATGATCCAGCGCGACAGCGCGCCTACCCATTGCGTCGGCAGGCGCCGGGGCTGTAACGGATCGGCCTGCAAAAATGGCAAGAAGTCCGGATCGTTGGAGTTCTCGCTGAAGCGCCGCGCGACGCCTCGGACAAAGGGCCGCAGCAGGTAATAGCTCAGCTGCGACCAGCCCCACGCTCTTGGCCGCACCAGCGGCGCCAGCAAAATCACCTGGCCCTGCGCCGGACTGTGCTCGCCATGGTTGAGCAGGTGATCGACGACAATCGCGCCACCAGTGCTCTGCCCGCACAAATGCCACGGCTGTGGCAGCGCGATCGTATTGGCTTCGGCGAACAGCGCTTGCAGCATGTGCTGATATTCAGCGAAATCACGAATGCTCGCCCGTGGCCCGCTCGACAGACCATGCCCCGGCAAGTCGCAGGCGATCACGGCAAAATCCTGGTCCAGCGCCCACTCGATCACATGCCGATACAGCCCGACGTGATCGTAGTAACCGTGCAACAGAAACAGCGTGCCCTTGACCTTCTCCGGCCACCAGCAATGGCTGACCAGCTCGTAGCCATCGACCTCGAAACGGCCCATGCCGCGCCAGACATCGCGCTCGGCAAAGTCGGTTTTGTAGAAGCGCTGATAAGCCTTGGCCTCGTCCGATAACGGCTGCCACTCGGCCAAGGGCTTGAGGCTCGCGCGTAAATGATCGGGGTCGAAAGTATCAGGCATGCGGTCATTCCAAAGCGGTAAACAGACTTTATCGGCCTGCGATATTCATCTGTCGCGGCAAGCATGGCAAGCTAGCCCGCCTCTGAGGACTCAAATCCATGCGTTCGCCCTACCGCACCGCACTGTTCGCCAGCCTGCTCGCGCTGATCTGCGCCGGGGTGCTGTGGGCGGCATATGACTGGTTTCAGGGGCGTTATCTGCGTGCGTTCAGCGAACACACCGCCGTATTTTCCGGCGATCCGCTGCGTCTGCCGGACAACCTCGCCGGGCCGGGCAATATTCGTCTGGTGCACTTCTGGGACCCGGCGTGCCCGTGCAATGTCGGCAATCAGCAGCACCTGACCGAAATGGTCGAACAGTTCGGCGCCCGCGGCGTGGAGTTTTTCGCCGTGCAAAGGCCCGGCAGCCATGGCCAGTTGCCCGCCACCCTCGCCAGCCTGAAAAGCATCATCGTCCTGCCCGGTTCCGAACAGATCCCCGCCAGCCCCGCCGTGGCGATTTGGGACCGCAGCGGCAAACTGGCCTACTTTGGCCCGTACAGCGAAGGCCTGACCTGCAACTCCAGCAATAGTTTTATCGAACCGATCCTGCATGCCCTGACGGAAGATCGCCCGGTCGATGCCACGCATACCTTGGCGGTGGGGTGTTATTGCCCGTGGCCGGTTGAGACGAAGTAAGGCATTCCGGACTTTTCAAGGACAGCGCTGCACCGCACAGATGCTCTGTGCTAAATGTTTGCAGCCCGACGGGCGGCCCACTCGCCTGCACAAGGAGTCACCATGAAGCGCGCGTTGATCGTTGTTGCCTTGCTCATCGTTGTCCTGCTCTGCGCCGCCGGCGGGTACGTCTACAGCAAACAACCGACACGTCAGGGCCAGGTCGAACTGCGCAACCTGCAAGGCTCGGTGACCGTGCGTTACGACGAGCGCGGTGTGCCGCATATTCGCGCCGAGAACGAAACCGACCTGTATCGCGCCCTCGGTTATGTGCACGCTCAGGACCGGTTGTTCCAGATGGAAGCCATGCGCCGTCTCGCCCGGGGTGAGCTGGCCGAAGTGCTGGGACCGAAACTGCTCGACACCGACAAGCTGTTCCGCAGCCTGCGCATCCGCGAACGTGCGACCAGTTACGTCGCCAGCCTCGACAAGCAGTCGCCGGCGTGGAAGGGCCTGCAAGCGTATCTGGATGGCATCAACCAATATCAGGACACCCACACCGCGCCGATCGAGTTCGACGTGCTGGGCATCCCCAAGCAGCCGTTCACTGCCGAGGACAGCATCAGCGTCGCTGGGTACATGGCCTATAGTTTTGCCGCCGCGTTTCGCACCGAGCCGCTGCTGACCTACGTGCGCGATCAGCTCGGCGCCGACTACCTGAATGTCTTCGATCTCGACTGGCAAGCCAAAGGCGTTCTGGCCACCGATCACGCCAAGCACAAACCAGCTCTCGCCGCTGGCGACTGGCAAGACCTCAACACCCTCGCCCGCCTCAGCGAGCAGGCACTGATTGACAACGGCCTGCCGCAGTTCGAAGGCAGCAACGCCTGGGTCATCGCCGGCAGCCGCAGCCAGAGTGGCAAGCCGCTGTTGGCCGGCGATCCGCACATTCGTTTCTCGGTGCCGTCGGTGTGGTACGAGGCGCAGTTGTCGGCGCCGGGCTTCGAACTGTACGGACATCATCAGGCACTGGTGCCGTTTGCGTTTCTGGGACACAACCTGGATTTCGGCTGGAGCCTGACCATGTTCCAGAACGATGACCTGGATCTGATCGCCGAGAAGGTCAACCCGGACAACCCCGATCAGGTCTGGTATCGCGGCCAGTGGACCGACATGGTCGTCACCGAGCAGCAGATCAATGTGAAAGGCCAGGCGCCCGTGACCATCACCTTGCGCCAGTCGCCGCATGGGCCGATCGTCAACGATGCCCTCGGCAGCGCTGCCGGAAAAACACCGATTGCGATGTGGTGGGCCTTCCTCGAAACGCCGAACCCGATTCTTGAAGGCTTCTATCAGCTCAACCGCGCCGACACCCTGGCCAAGGCACGCACTGCGGCGGCCAAGGTGCAGGCGCCGGGTCTGAATCTGGTCTACGCCAACGCCAAGGGCGACATCGCCTGGTGGGCCTCGGCCTTGCTGCCCAAGCGTCCGGCCGGGGTAAAACCGGGGTTCATTCTTGACGGCAGCACGCCTGAGGCGGACAAGGACGGCTACTACCCGTTCAGCGCCAATCCGCAGGAAGAAAATCCGGCGCGCGGCTATATCGTTTCGGCCAACTTCCAGCCCGTCTCGCCGACGGGGATGGAAATTCCCGGTTACTACAACCTCGCCGATCGCGGCCGGCAGCTCGATCTCCAGCTCAGCGACAACCGCGTGAAGTGGAGCAACGAGGCCAATCAGAAATTGCAGTTGGGCACAGCGACCGCTTACGGGCCGCGACTGTTGAAACCGCTATTGCCGGTGTTGCGTGAGGTGGTGAGTGATCCGGCGCAACTGAAGCTGGTCGAGCAACTGGCGCAGTGGCCTGGCGACTACCCGCTGGACTCGGTCACGGCGACGGTGTTCAACCAGTTCCTCTACGACCTCGCCGATGCGGCCATGCGCGATGAGTTGGGCAATGCCTTCTTCGAGACGCTGTTGTCGACGCGGGTGGTCGATTCCGCACTGCCGCGACTGGCGGCGAATGTCGATTCAGCGTGGTGGGACAATCGCAGCACGCCGGCCAAAGAGAGCCGCGCCGATGTCGTGCGCACCGCATGGGCGGCGAGCATGGCGCATCTCAAGCTGATGCTTGGCGACGATGTGGCGGGCTGGCAGTGGGGCGCGGCGCACACTTTGACCCACGGCCATCCGCTGGGGCAGCAGAAGCCGCTGGATCGCCTGTTCAATGTCGGCCCGTTCGCGGCACCGGGCAGTCATGAAGTACCCAACAACCTCTCGGCGAAAATCGGCCCGGCACCATGGCCGGTGACTTACGGGCCGTCGACACGGCGGCTGGTGGATTTTGCCGATCCGGCGCATGGCTTGACCATCAACCCGGTCGGCCAGAGTGGTGTGCCGTTTGACCGGCACTATGACGACCAGGCTGAAGCGTATATCGAGGGGATTTATGTGCAGGCGCATTTCAGTGAAGAAGAGGTGCTGGCGAATACGCGCAGTACGTTGAGGCTGTTACCGGCGCGCGCTGCGCAATAAATCTCGGCTGGATTGGCAGGTCCCATCGCGAGCAGGCTCACTCCTACATTGATCGAATTCCTTCAGGAAAAACGCGGTTAATTGTAGGAGTGAGCCTGCTCGCGATGCGGCCCTTCCAGTCGATACTCGTCTCAGAGGATCACGGCAAAATTCAGCCGAAACTGCTGCGGCGTCACGCCCAGCCGTCGGTTGAACACGCTGCGCATATGTTGCGCATCGCGAAACCCGCACTGGTACGCCACGGTTTTCAGCGGTGCCGCTGTGCTTTCGAGCATCACCCGCGCCGCATCCACGCGCGCCCGTTCGACAAACTCCGCAGGCGTTATCTTGGCCTCTCGCGTGAACACCCGGGAAAAATTCCGCGCACTCATGTTGGCCGCACGGGCCAGATCGGCAATCGTCAGATCCCCGGTGAGATTGGCCAATACGTACAGCTGCACCATCGCCACCGCCGACGTCGGTTCGGCATGTGGCGTGAGGAAAGGACTGAACTGCGATTGCCCGCCCGAGCGCTGGGTGAACACCACCAGGCGTTTCGCCACGTTCAGCGCGACCTCGGCGCCATGGTCACGCGCCAGCAGGTAGAGCGACAGGTCGATGCCCGCCGTGACCCCGGCCGAGGTGTAGAGGGTGTCGTCCTCGACATACAGACGATCCGCCTCAACCCGCGTCGTCGGACATAGTCGCGACAAGGCCTCGGCATCGTTCCAATGGGTGGTGACTGTGCGCCGCTCCAGCATAGTGATCCTGCGCTGCGAGGAAACGGTTGGCCTCGGCAAACACATCCATGGGGCCGCTGACGTCCAGCGATTGCACGCCGGGGAATACGACGATGGCGACGGATTTGTTCATCTCCCTCGAGATCTCCTCTGAACCTGTGGCGAGGGAGCTTGCTCCCGTTCGGCTGCGCAGCAGTCGTAAATCCGGCTACGCGGTCTGTCTGGCAAAACCGCATCGACTGTCTTGGGGCTGCCATGCAGCCCAGCGGGAGCAAGCTCCCTCGCCACATTGGATCGCAGTCGATTCCCAAAAGGTCAGTTGGCATGATTTGCAGGTGGATTGGCAAGGATCGCAGCCACGGTGCAATTGTCCGGCTCCAGGCCTGAGAACAGGCTTTCCCCATCAACGCCACAACGGCGTTTCGCTGAGGAAAACCAAAATGACCAGCACCACCGCCGGCATCAAAATCCCGCGACCGTGGCGCTGGTCACTGCCGGTGTGGAGATGGATGTGCTGGGCATCGATTACGCCGCGTTCAGCAGCGTGCAGCGCGAAGCCGTGGTGCAGCGCATCCACGCGGAGAGGGTTTCAAGGAATGCATCATCTGCGCGTTTGCCGACGGCTTGCGCCATCGTCCGCAGACCACGTTTGGCAACGTGAAGACTGATGTGCTGGTGGATCAGGAGCCGGGGTTCAGGCCGATGAACTTTGTCGAGGTCATCCGCAATTCTCCCTGGACTGCATAAATCCCCTGTAGGAGTGAGCCTGCTCGCGGTGGCGTCGTGTCAGCTGAATAATGCTTGGCTGACACACCGCTATCGCGAGCAGGCTCACTCCTACAGTTTGGATTTGGGTTGACCTCGGGAATGAGGCCAACCCGACCGGCTTATACGGTTTGTGGCGCTGGCGCGCGGCGGGCGTCCGGTTGCTTCCACGAATCGGCCGCGCTTTCTTCGATGGCTTGCTGGATGGCTTTTTTGCGTGCTTCTTCGGCGCGGCGGCTGAAGAACCACACCAGGAAGGTCACCAGCGACACCGCCAGCAGTATCAGGCTGGCCACGGCGTTGATCTCCGGCTTCACGCCCAGACGCACCGCCGAGAACACTTCCATCGGCAAGGTCGTCGACCCCGGGCCGGACACGAAGCTCGCCAGCACTAGGTCATCCAGCGACAGCGCGAACGACATCATCCCGCCCGCCGCCAGCGACGGTGCGATCATCGGGATGGTGATCAGGAAGAACACCTTCCACGGCCGTGCGCCCAAGTCCATTGCCGCTTCTTCGATCGACAGGTCCAACTCACGCAAACGCGCCGAGACCACCACCGCAACATACGCCGCACAGAATGTGGTGTGGGCGATCCAGATGGTGACGATGCCGCGTTCCTGCGGCCAGCCGATCATCTGCGCCATCGCCACGAACAGCAGCAACAGCGACAGACCAGTGATCACTTCCGGCATCACCAGCGGCGCAGTCACCAGGCCGCCGAACAGCGTGCGGCCCTTGAAGTGGGTGATGCGCGTCAGCACGAATGCCGCCAGCGTACCCAGCGCCACCGCGGCAACCGCCGTGTAGCAGGCGATTTCCAGCGAGCGCAGCACCGAGCCCATCAATTGCGAGTTATCGAGCAGGCCGACGTACCACTTGATCGACCAGCCGCCCCACACCGTTACCAGTTTGGAGGCGTTGAACGAGTAGATGACCAGGATCAGCATCGGCAGATAGATGAACAACAAACCCAGTACCAGCATCAGGCTGGAGAAACGGAAGCGCTTCATTCTTTACCCTCCATTTCCTTGGCCTGACTGCGGTTGAACAGGATGATCGGCACAATCAGGATCGCCAGCATCACCACCGCCAGCGCGGACGCCACCGGCCAGTCACGGTTGTTGAAGAATTCTTGCCAGAGCACCTTGCCGATCATCAGGGTTTCCGGACCGCCGAGCAGTTCCGGGATCACGAATTCGCCGACCACCGGGATGAACACCAGCATGCAGCCGGCAATGATCCCGTTCTTGGACAGCGGAATGGTGATTTTCCAGAAGCTGTTGAAGGTGCTCGACCCCAGGTCCGAAGCGGCTTCCAGCAAGCTGTTGTCGTGCTTCACCAGGTTGGCGTACAGCGGCAGGATCATGAACGGCAGGTACGAATAGACCACGCCGATATACACAGCGAGGTTGGTGTTGAGAATCTGCAGCGGTTCGTCGATCAGGCCCATGCTCATGAGGAAACCGTTGAGCAGGCCGTTGTTGCTGAGAATGCCCATCCACGCGTAGACGCGGATCAGGATCGCGGTCCAGGTCGGCATCATGATCAGCAGCACCAGCACCGTTTGCAGCTCTTTGCGGGCGCTGGCGATGGCGTAGGCCATCGGGTAGCCAATCAACAGACAGAGCACGGTGCTGATAAAGGCCATTTTCAGCGAGCCGAGGTACGCGGCGATGTACAGCTCGTCGCCCGCCAGCATCGCGTAGTTGCCCAGGTTCAGCAGCAGTTGCAGCTTCTGCTCGGCGTACGTGTAGATCTCGGTGTACGGCGGGATCGCCACATCGGCTTCGGCGAAGCTGATCTTCAGGACGATGAAGAATGGCAGCATGAAGAACAGGAACAGCCAGATGAACGGCACCCCGATGACCATCTGCCGGCCATTGGGGATGATTCGGTTGATACGCCGTTTGAATTTGCGCATGTTCATGAGCGAAGCACCACACCGCTGTCATCTTCCCACCACACGTAGACCTGATCGCCCCAGGTCGGACGCGCGCCGCGGCGTTCGGCGTTGGCGACAAACGACTGCACCAGTTTGCCGCTCGGCAATTCGACGTAGAACACCGAGTGACCGCCCAGATAGGCGATGTCGTGCACCTTGCCGCTCGACCAGTTGTACTCGCAGGTCGGTTGATCGGCGGTGACCAGCAGTTTTTCTGGACGGATCGCGTAGGTGACCGACTTGTCCTGCACCGAAGTGCTGATGCCGTGGCCGACGTAGATCTGCCGGTCGAGGTCCTTGCAGGTGATGGTCGCGTGGCCTTCGGCGTCGTCGATTACTTCGCCTTCGAAGATGTTCACGTTACCGATGAATTCGCAGACCAGACGGCTGGTCGGGGTTTCGTAGATGTCGATCGGGCTGCCGATCTGGGCGATCCAGCCCAGGTGCATGATCGCGATGCGCTCGGCCATGGTCATGGCCTCTTCCTGATCGTGGGTCACCATCACGCAGGTCACGCCGACGCGCTCAATGATTTCCACCAGTTCCAGTTGCATCTGCGAACGCAGTTTTTTGTCCAGCGCGCCCATCGGTTCGTCGAGCAGCAGCAGCTTCGGCCGCTTCGCCAGGGAACGCGCCAGCGCCACCCGCTGACGTTGACCGCCGGACAATTGATGCGGCTTGCGCTTGGCGTACTGGCTCATCTGCACCAGCTTGAGCATCTCGGCCACGCGGGCGTCGATTTCAGCCTTGGGAATCTTGTCCTGCTGCAGGCCGAAGGCGATGTTCTGCGCCACGGTCATGTGCGGGAACAAGGCGTAGGACTGAAACATCATGTTGATCGGACGTTCGTACGGCGGCATGTCGGTGATATCGACGCCGTCGAGGAAGATGCGCCCCTCCGTGGGCCGTTCGAAGCCTGCGAGCATGCGCAGCAGGGTCGACTTACCCGAACCCGAACCGCCGAGCAGGGCGAAGATCTCGCCCTTCTTGATTTCCAGGGACACGTCGTCCACGGCAATCGTCTCGTCGAACTTCTTCGTGACCCGATCGATTTTGACCAGCACCTGTTTCGGTGTCTGGTCGCCCTCGAGGGCTTTCTTGTAGGCGCCGGAGGCAACTGCCATTTACGAAACTCCCAACAGAAGCAGCGGTTCGCCACGCAAGACGAACCCTGGATAGTTTGTGCGTTATTTGCCCGACTTGACCTTGGTCCAGCTACGGGTCATCAAACGCTGAATATTGGCTGGCAACTCGGTCGACACGTAGGTCTTGTCGAGGACTGCTTGCGGCGGATAAACCGCTTCATCGGTGCGAATGGATTGTTCCATCAGCGTGTCCGAACCCGGGTTGGGGTTGGCGTAACCGACGTAATCACTGACCTGGGCGATCACCTCAGGTTTCAGCAAGTAGTTGATGAACGCGTGGGCTTCTTTGACGTTGGACGAGTCCTTGGGGATCGCCAGCATGTCGAACCACAGCGCGCCGCCCTCTTTCGGGATCGAGTAGGCGATGTTGACGCCCTTCTTGGCTTCCTCGGCACGGTTCTTCGCCTGGAAGATGTCGCCGGAGAAACCGATGGCCACGCAGATGTCGCCGTTGGCCAGATCACCGATGTATTTCGAGGAGTGGAAATAGGTCACATAAGGCCGCACCGCGAGCAGCTTGGCGGTGGCTTTTTCGTAATCCTTGGTGTTGGTGCTGTTGGCGTTCAGGCCCAGGTAATTGAGCATGGTCGGCATCATTTCATCGGCCGAATCGAGGAACGCAACGCCGCAGCTGTGCAGCTTCTTGATGTTTTCCGGCTCGAACAGCACGGCCCAGGAATCGATCTTGTCGATACCGAGCACGGCTTTGACCTTGTCGACGTTATAGCCGATGCCGTTGGTGCCCCACAGATACGGCACGGCGTAAAGGTTGCCGGGATCGTTCTGTTGCAGGCGCTTGAGCAGCACCGGGTCGAGATTGGAATAATTAGGCAACTGCGCCTTGTCGAGTTTCTGGAATGCGCCCGCCTTGATCTGCTTGCCAAGGAAATGGTTGGACGGCACGACCACGTCGTAACCGGTGCGTCCGGCGAGCAGCTTGCCTTCCAGGGTTTCGTTGGAATCGAAAACGTCGTAGACCGGTTTGATCCCGGTCTCTTTCTCGAAGTCGGCCAGGGTCGATTCGCCGATGTAATCCGACCAGTTATAAATATGCACCGTCCCGGCGGCCTGGGCACCGACCATGAACGTCAGGCCGGCAGCGGCCAGCAGGGCATTGCGCAACGAAGAAAAAATAGGCAAGTGGAGGTCCTCTAAATTAGTTGGGCCCAAGTTGCCCCGCGCTGCATGACAGCCATGGCTGCCCGACAACAAAACCGGCGCGCAACTTACCCTCGAAAAACCGATCCAGCAAAACTTTCCGTCATTTAATTATTCCGCTGGCCGCCGTCGCGGCGACGACGGCCAGCGGTTGTGGCATCAAACCGGCTTATTTGCCCGATTTGATCTTGGTCCAGCTACGGGTGATCAGACGCAGCGTCGCGGCGTCCAGATCGCTGATCGCATAGAGCTGCTTCTTCACTTCAGCCGACGGATAGATGCTTGGGTCGCTGGTGATGTCCTTGTCCACCAAAGGCGTGGCGGCCTTGTTGCCATTCGGGAAACGCACGGCATTGGTGATGCCGGCCATCACTTGCGGCTCGAGCAGGTAGTTCATGAACTTGTAGGCCGCCTCGACGTTTTCGGCATCCTTCGGAATGGCGACCATGTCGTAGAAAGTACCGGCGCCTTCTTTTGGAATGGTGTAGGCCAGTTTGACCTTGTCACCGGCTTCCTGGGCGCGGGTCTTGGATTGCTCCAGGTCACCCGAGTAACCGACCGCTACGCAGATATTGCCGTTGGCCAGGTCGGAGATGTACTTGGACGAGTGGAAGTAGGCGACCGAAGGACGAATCTTGAGGAACAGGTCTTCGGCGGCTTTCAGGTCAGCCTTGTCCTTGCTGTTGGTCGGCTTGCCCAGATAGTGCAATGCCGCCGGAATCATCTCGGTCGGGGCATCGAGGAAGCTCACGCCGCAGCTTTTGAGTTTCTCGATGTTTTCCGGCTTGAACACCACGTCCCACGAATCGATCTTGTCGATGCCCAGTGCAGCCTTGACCTTGGCCGGGTTGTAGCCGATGCCGATCGAACCCCACATGTATGGGAAGGCGTGTTTGTTGCCCTGGTCGCTGGCGTCGCCAACAGCCTTGAGCAGGTCTTCGTCGAGGTTTTTCCAGTTCGGCAGTTTGGACTTGTCCAGTTCCTGGTAAACGCCGGCCTTGATCTGCTTGGCGAGGAAGTTGTTGGAAGGCACCACGATGTCGTAACCGGACTTGCCGGCCAGCAGCTTGGCTTCCAGCGTTTCGTTACTGTCGAAGACGTCGTAGACGACTTTGATCCCGGTGGCTTTTTCGAAGTTGGCCACGGTGTCCGGCGCGATGTAGTCGGACCAGTTGTAGACGTGCAATACCTTGTCGTCCGCCTGAACCGCACCCGCCATCATGCCCGCCATGGACAGCGCGAGCAGAGTCTTGCCAGCTAGCTTTTTACCTAATGCCTTCATGCGTCATGCTCCAAATTTTTTCTTTTTTGAACCACTGTGTTCAGCGGCCGAACCCGGACAACTGGAACCGCGGCTAGTCTGGCAAGATCCGAGGCGCTCTTTCAAGGAAAGACGGCCTTTCTGACAGCTTTGGGCGAGTGTGCCGCAGCTCCCCCGCTCAAAGCCTAGCACCTAGGCCTGCAGCGCACCGAGGGTCAGGTCCAGACACTTGCGTGCCTTTGTAACCAGCTCATCGATCTCCGCTTTGCTGATCACCAGCGGCGGCGCGATGATCATGGTGTCACCCACGGCGCGCATGATCAGGCCGTTGTCGAAGCAGAACTGCCGGCAGATCATGCCGACGCCCTTGCCTTCGTAACGCTTGCGTGTGGCCTTGTCCTGCACCAGCTCGATCGCCCCTAACAGGCCGACGCCGCGAACTTCACCCACCAACGGGTGATCGTTCAGCTCGCGCAGACGTTTCTGCAAATACGGTGCCGTTTCGTTGTGGGCGTTCTCGATAATTTTCTCATCGCGCAGGATGCGGATGTTTTCCAGACCCACCGCCGCTGCCACCGGATGCCCGGAGTAGGTAAAGCCGTGGTTGAAGTCGCCGCCCTCATTGAGCACCGCTACCACCGAATCACGCACGATCAGGCCACCCATAGGGATGTAGCCGGAGGTCAGGCCCTTGGCGATGGTCATCATGTCGGGCGCAAGGTCGTAGAAATCGCTACCGAACCACTCACCGGTACGGCCGAAACCGCAGATCACTTCATCGGCGACGAAGAGGATGTCGTACCTGGCGAGGATTTCTTTGATGCGCGGCCAGTAAGTGTCGGGCGGAATGATCACGCCACCGGCACCCTGGATCGGCTCGGCAATAAAGGCACCGACGTTGTCGACGCCGACTTCGAGAATCTTCTCTTCCAGTTGATTGGCCGCCCAGACGCCGAACTCTTCCGGGGTCATGTCGCCGCCTTCGGCGAACCAGTACGGCTGGGCAATGTGGACGATGCCCGGAATCGGCAAATCGCCCTGCTCGTGCATGTAGGTCATGCCACCCAGGCTGGCGCCGGCCACGGTCGAACCGTGATAACCGTTCTTGCGGCTGATGATGACTTTCTTGTTCGGCTGGCCTTTGATCGCCCAGTAGTGGCGAACCATACGCAGCATGGTGTCGTTGCCTTCGGAGCCGGAGCCGGTGAAGAACACATGGTTCATGCCTTGCGGCGCAACGTCAGCGATGGACTTGGCCAATTCCAGCGCCGGCGGGTGGGCGGTCTGGAAAAACAGGTTGTAGTACGGCAGCTCGCACATCTGTTTGGCGGCAGCATCGGCCAGTTCATCGCGGCCGTAACCGATGGCCACGCACCAGAGGCCGGCCATGCCGTCGAGGATCTTGTTGCCTTCGCTGTCCCACAGGTAAACGCCCTTGGCGTTGGTGATGATCCGCGGGCCCTTCTCTTTCAGTTGCTTGAAGTCACTGAACGGGGCCAGGTGGTGATCGCTGCTCAGCGCTTGCCACTCACGGGTTTGCGGGTTGTTGCTGGTCATGCCAATTCTCCTTGTTATCGGTGAAGGCGCGACGGCTGGCCGCCGCGCCCGGCGCATCAGACGGCGAAGAGCAGGTACTCACGCTCCCAGGAACTGATCACGCGCTTGAAGTTTTCATGCTCGGCCCGCTTGACCGCGACGTAGCCTGTGATGAAAGTCTTGCCGAGGTACTTCTCGACAGTCTTGCTGTTTTCCATGCGTTCCAGCGCGTCTTCGATGGTCAGCGGCAGACGCAGGTTGCGGCGCTCGTAACCACGACCGACAACCGGCGCGCTCGGATTAAGGCCTTCAACCATGCCGATGTAACCGCAGAGCAGGCTCGCGGCGATCGCCAGATAAGGGTTGGCGTCGGCGCCCGGCAAGCGGTTTTCCACACGACGGTTCTGCGGGCCGGCGTCCGGTACGCGCAGGCCGACGGTACGGTTCTCTTCGCCCCACTCGACGTTCACCGGCGCCGAGGTGTCCGGCAGGAAGCGGCGGAACGAATTGACGTTCGGCGCGAACAGCGGCAACAGCTCGGGGATCAGTTTCTGCAGACCACCGATGTGGTGCAGGAACAACTGACTCATGGTCCCGTCTTCGTTAGAGAAGACGTTCTTGCCGGTCTGAATGTCGATGATGCTCTGGTGCAGGTGCATGGCGCTGCCCGGCTCGCCGGTCATCGGCTTGGCCATGAACGTCGCGGCCACGTCGTGCTTGAGTGCGGCTTCGCGCATGGTGCGCTTGAACACCAGAATCTGGTCGGCCAGCGACAAGGCATCGCCGTGACGGAAGTTGATTTCCATCTGCGCCGTGCCGTCTTCGTGGATCAGCGTATCAAGGTCCAGCTCCTGCAGTTCGCACCAGTCGTAGACGTCTTCGAACAGCGGGTCGAATTCGTTCGCCGCTTCGATGGAGAACGACTGGCGACCGATTTCCGGACGGCCCGAGCGGCCAATCGGCGGCTGCAACGGATAGTCGGGGTCGTCGCTGCGCTTGGTCAGGTAGAACTCCATCTCCGGCGCCACGATCGGCTGCCAGCCCTTGTCGGCATACAGCTTCAAGACTTTCTTGAGCACGTTGCGCGGAGACAGCTCGATCGGGTTGCCTTGCTTGTCGTAGGTGTCGTGGATCACTTGCGCGGTTGGCTCGATGGCCCATGGCACCAGGTACACGGCGTTCTGGTCGGGACGGCAGATCATGTCGATGTCGGCCGGGTCGAGCAGTTCGTAATAGATGTCGTCTTCGACGTAGTCGCCGGTCACGGTCTGCAACAGCACGCTTTCGGGCAGACGCATGCCTTTCTCGGCGATGAACTTGTTGGTCGGCGAAATCTTGCCCCGGGTGATGCCGGTCAAGTCGGCGATCATGCATTCGACTTCTGTGATCTTGTGGTCTTTCAACCAATCGGTGAGCTGGTCGAGGTTGTTACTCATAAATGCCTCTGGGCTGAGTCTCCTGACGCAAGGTCAGGCAAAGTTTGACGCCTGGGGCGTCGCGTTAAAGGGGGCTTGCTCGCGCAGTGCCGGCTTACGCCTGGCACCGCGCATAAACAATGAAAGAGGAGCTTACCTGCCCTTTACGCTGGCGTTGCATTTCCCGTGCACTTTCGAAACGTGCAGCCACCCGTGCAGAATCACGAGCACGGCGCTGCGCGCGGCACGGGCTTTGAGCATGAAAGAGTTCTATAGTGAGAGGAGACGCCATAAAGCGGATGCTAGGCCCGAGGTCCAGAATATCGGACGCTGCCGTTTTGCCGGTTGTTGACGACGATGTCGTCGACAGGTTGCGCGCCTTGCTGGCTGCGCTACGGACGGATTGATCGCCACTGATGTGATGAGCATGCAGACCGGACTGTTGCGAGCAGTCGGTGATGCCGATTAACGGCAGGCGAGACATGAAGCACCCCGGTATTATTGCTGTTATGGGTTTGACCGGAGCTTAGCCTTGTTCATTTTTTTACACAACACCCCCGTAAAAAATACAACACGGCCTGCTCAAGCCCGCGGTTGGTGAGCATCTGCAAGGGCAAAAACAGCCTAAAAATGCCCCATAAATGCCCTCGCAGCGCTTTTTTAGGGCAAAAAAGGCCTCGCTTGACTTCGGCAGGCCGTTCGGGTTGACTGAAACCAGAAAAGATCAATGATTGATATTTTTAACAACAAAGGTGTTGCATCATGTCGGTACCCCCGCGTGCCGTTCAGCTTAACGAAGCGAACGCGTTCCTTAAGGAACATCCTGAGGTTCTGTACGTTGACCTTCTGATTGCGGATATGAATGGTGTGGTGCGCGGCAAGCGCATCGAACGCACCAGCCTCCACAAGGTTTACGAGAAAGGCATCAACCTGCCGGCCTCTCTATTTGCTCTGGATATCAACGGCTCCACGGTGGAAAGCACCGGTCTGGGCCTGGACATCGGCGACGCCGATCGTATCTGCTATCCAATCCCCGATACCCTGTGCAACGAGCCATGGCAGAAGCGCCCTACCGCGCAGCTGTTGATGACCATGCACGAACTCGAAGGCGACCCGTTCTTCGCCGATCCGCGCGAAGTACTGCGCCAGGTAGTGGCCAAGTTCGATGAACTGGGGCTGACCATCTGCGCCGCCTTCGAACTCGAGTTTTACCTGATCGACCAGGAAAACGTGAACGGCCGCCCACAGCCGCCACGCTCGCCGATCTCGGGCAAACGTCCGCACTCGACGCAGGTTTACCTGATCGACGACCTCGACGAATACGTCGACTGCCTCCAGGACATTCTCGAAGGCGCAAAAGAACAAGGCATCCCGGCCGATGCAATCGTCAAGGAAAGTGCCCCGGCGCAGTTCGAAGTCAACCTGCACCACGTTGCCGACCCGATCAAGGCCTGCGACTACGCGGTCCTGCTCAAGCGTCTGATCAAGAACATCGCCTACGACCATGAAATGGACACCACCTTCATGGCCAAGCCGTATCCGGGCCAGGCGGGTAATGGTCTGCACGTGCACATTTCGATTCTGGACAAAGCCGGCAAAAACATTTTTGCCAGTGAGGATCCCGAGCAGAACGCCGCGCTGCGTCACGCGATCGGCGGTGTGCTCGAGACCCTGCCCGCGCAGATGGCTTTCCTCTGCCCGAACGTCAACTCCTACCGTCGCTTCGGCGCGCAGTTCTACGTACCGAACTCGCCGTGCTGGGGCCTGGACAACCGCACCGTGGCGATCCGCGTGCCGACCGGCTCCTCCGATGCCGTGCGTATCGAACACCGCGTTGCCGGCGCCGACGCCAACCCGTACCTGCTGATGGCTTCGGTATTGGCCGGCGTGCACCACGGTCTGGTCAACCAGATCGAACCGGGCGCGCCTGTCGAAGGCAACAGCTACGAGCAGAACGAACAGAGCCTGCCGAACAACTTGCGTGATGCCCTGCGCGAGCTGGACGACAGCGAGGTGATGGCCAAGTACATCGATCCGAAGTACATCGATATCTTCGTCGCCTGCAAGGAAAGCGAGCTGGAGGAGTTCGAACACTCCATCTCCGACCTTGAGTACAACTGGTACTTGCATACTGTTTAAGTGGTTTGCAGCTATATAAAAACGCCGTTGGCTATTCAGCCAGCGGCGTTTTTTTATGGCCGAGCACTTTCCCCTGTGGTGAGGGAGCTTGCTCCCGCTGGGTTGCGCAGCAGCCCCAAGACCATACGACTCGGTTTGCCAATTGTACGACTGCTGCGCAGCCGAGCGGGAGCAAGCTCCCTCGCCACAGGGACTGTGTTGCATTCGGGATGGGCGCTCCGCGTACAATGCCCGCTGCCCCGCAGGAGACTTCCATGACGCGTCCCGCCACCGTCCGCAAACCCCGTGCCCGCAGTCAGGCGCGGATCGATTCGATACTCGACGCCGCGCGCACGCTGCTGGCCGCCGAGGGTGTGGCGAGCCTGTCGATCTACAGCGTCGCCGAGCGCGCGCAGATTCCGCCCTCTTCCGTGTATCACTTTTTCGCCAGCGTCCCGGCACTGCTCGAAGCGCTGACAGCGGATGTCCACGCGGCGTTTCGCGCGTGCCTGCAAGCACCGATCGACCATGACGCGCTACGTGACTGGCGCGATCTGTCGCGGCTGGTGGAGCAGCGGATGTTGGAGATCTACGGCGAAGATGCGGCTGCGCGGCAACTGATTCTTGCGCAGCACGGACTGACCGAAGTGACCCAGGCTGACCGTCAGCATGACCTGGAACTGGGCGACCTGATGCACAAACTGTTCGACCATCATTTCGAGCTGCCGAGGCTGCCGGACGATGTCGATGTGTTTGCCCTGGCGATGGAACTGGGCGACCGGGTTTATGCACGCTCGGTGCAGCAGCATGGGCAGATCACCCCGCGCATGGCCGAGGAAGGGATGCGGGTGTTTGATGCTTATATCAGCCTCTATCTTCCGCCCTATCTACCCAAAAGATCTTTAGTGATCTGACTGGCCTCATCGCTGGCAAGCCAGCTCCCACAAGGGATTTATGACCGACAAATAACTCTGTGGGAGCTGGCTTGCCAGCGATGGCCGCGCCGCCGGTTTCAAGCCAGGCACAAAAAACCCCGAAGGGCTCACACCCCCCGGGGTTGTTTTTCGCTCACCGGCTTACAACTTGGCGATCGATACCTCGGTGGATTTCACAAAGGCGATCACTTCGCTGCCCACCACCAGTTCCAGTTCTTTCACTGAACGTGTGGTAATCACCGATGTGACGATGCCCGAAGCGGTCTGCACGTCGATTTCCGACAGCACGTCGCCGAGGACGATTTCCTTGATCGAGCCTTTGAACTGGTTGCGCACGTTGATGGCTTTGATAGTCATGATATTTCTCCTGAGGTCGAAATAAGCTGCAAATGGCAAGCTTCAAGCGGCAAGCAAAAGCACAGCGCTTTTACTTGTAGCTTGTAGCTTGTAGCTAGCAGCTGCTTTCATTGCGCCCAACGCAGTTGCGTAGGCAGGGGTGAAACGGGTTCCGGCGCCGGCGGTTCGCCGGGCAGGGACAGAACACGATTAAGCACTTCGGTTTCCAGCGCGGCGAGGCGATGCGAGCCACGGACCCGAGGGCGTGGCAGTTCGATGTGCAGATCGAGGCCGACCTCGCCGTCCTCGATCAGGATCACCCGATCGGCAATCGCCACCGCTTCGCTGACGTCGTGGGTCACCAGCAGCACGGTAAAACCGTGTTGCTGCCAGAGCCGTTCGATCAGTTGCTGCATCTCGATGCGGGTCAGCGCATCCAGCGCGCCAAGCGGTTCGTCGAGCAGCAGCAAACGCGGCTGATGGATCAGCGCGCGAGCCAGCGCGACCCGCTGCTTTTGGCCACCGGACAAGGCTGCCGGCCACTCATCGGCGCGATCCGCCAGACCCACCGCTTCCAGTGCATCCAGCGCTTGCTGACGCCAGTTGCCCTTGAGGCCGAGGCCGACGTTGTCGATGATCTTTTTCCACGGCAGCAGGCGCGCTTCCTGAAACATCAATCGCGTATCGTCCCGCGCCTGACTGAGCGGCGCGGAGCCGGCAAGCAAGTCGCCGCCAGTCGGTTGATCGAGGCCGGCGAGCAAACGCAGAAACGTACTCTTGCCACAACCGCTGCGCCCGACCACGGCGACGAATTGCCCCGCCGGAATGTGCAGGTCGATGTCGCGTAGCACTTGGCGTGAGCCAAAGGTTTTCTGCAGGTTGCGCACGGCCAGCGGAATCCCGCGCAGCAGGCGTGGAGGTTGCTGAGCGGTCATGCTGCACCTCCCTTGGCAACCTGATAGGCCGGATGCCAGCGCAACCACACGCGTTCAAGTCCACGAGCCGCGAGGTCGGCGAGTTTGCCGAGCACGGCGTAAAGCAGGATCGCCAGTACCACCACGTCGGTCTGCAAGAACTCGCGGGCGTTCATCGCCAGATAGCCGATGCCCGAGCTGGCCGAGATGGTTTCGGCGACGATCAGCGTCAGCCACATGAAGCCCAGGGCGAAGCGCACGCCGACCAGAATCGATGGCAGCGCGCCCGGCAGAATCACCTGCCAGAACAGGCTGAAACCGCCCAGGCCATAACTGCGCGCCATCTCCACCAGCGCCGGATCGACGTTGCGGATGCCGTGGTAAGTGTTGAGGTAAATCGGGAACAACGTACCCAGCGCCACCAGAAAAATCTTCGCCGACTCGTCGATGCCGAACCACAGAATCACCAGCGGAATCAGCGCCAGATGCGGCACGTTGCGGATCATTTGCACCGAACTGTCGAGCAGGCGTTCGCCCCATTTCGACAGGCCAGTGATGAAACCCAGCACCAGGCCAATGCTGCCGCCGATGGTGAAACCCAGTGCCGCGCGCCAGCCGCTGATCGCCAGATGCGTCCAGATTTCGCCGCTGCGCACCAGACTGACACCGGCCTCGATCACCGCCACCGGCGCCGGCAGAATCCGTGTCGACAGCCAGCCCGCCGACACCGACAACTGCCACACCGCCAGCAGCAACACCGGCAACGCCCAAGGCGCGAGGCTGTGGATAAATTTCTTCATGGCCGCGCCTCAGCTCTGCGATGCGGCTTTGGGCAGGATGTCGTTGGCGACCATCTCGCCGAACGGGCTGACATAACCGGCGCTTTTCGGCAGTTCCGGGCGCTCGACGTCGAGGTGCGGAAACAGCAGTTCTGCCACGCGATACGATTCTTCAAGGTGTGGATAACCGGAGAAGATGAAGGTGTCGATGCCCAGATCGGCGTATTCCTTGACCCGCGCCGCCACGGTCGGGCCATCGCCGACCAGTGCCGTGCCGGCACCGCCGCGCACCAGACCGACACCGGCCCAGAGGTTGGGGCTGACTTCGAGATTATCGCGGCTGCCGCCGTGCAGGGCGGCCATGCGTTGCTGGCCGACCGAATCGAAACGCGCCAGCGAAGCCTGGGCACGCTTGATGGTGTCGTCGTCCAGGTGCGAGATCAGCCGATCCGCCGCTTGCCAGGCTTCAGCATTGGTTTCACGCACGATCACATGCAGACGAATGCCGAAACGCACGGTGCGCCCAAGCTTGGCGGCTTTGGCCCGCACTTGTGCGATCTTCTCGGCCACTGCGGCCGGCGGCTCGCCCCAGGTCAGGACCATTTCCACCTGCTCGGCGGCCAGATCCTGCGCCGCTTCCGATGAACCACCGAAGTACAGCGGCGGACGCGGTTGCTGAATCGGCGGATAAAGCAGCTTGGCGCCTTTGACGCTGATGTGTTCGCCGTCGTAATCGACGGTCTCGCCTTCCAGCACGCGGCGCCAGATGCGGGTGAATTCCACCGAGGCCTGATAGCGTTCTTCATGGTTGAGGAACAGACCGTCACCGGCCAGTTCTTCCGGGTCGCCACCGGTGACCAGATTGAACAGCGCGCGCCCGCCGGACAGACGATCCAGCGTCGCTGCCTGCCGCGCCGCGACCGTCGGGGAAATGATCCCGGGACGCAGGGCGACAAGGAATTTCAAACGCTGGGTCACCGGGATCAGCGAGGCCGCGACCAGCCACGAATCTTCGCAAGAACGCCCGGTGGGAATCAGCACACCGCCGAAGCCCAGACGATCCGCCGCTTGCGCGACCTGTTGCAAATAGCCGTGATCAACCGCGCGGGCGCCTTCGGCGGTACCGAGATAGTGGCCGTCGCCGTGGGTAGGCAGGAACCAGAAGATATTGAGGCTCATGGAGTGGTCTCCTTGGGGATTCGAATTACTGCGCGGTAGCCACAGCGGCCGGTGGGGTCCAGATCACGTCCTTGATGCTCAACGGCTTGGGAATCAGCTTGAGCTGGAAGAACGTGTCAGCGATTTTCTGTTGCGCGGCGACTACTTCCGGGGTCAGGAACAGCGCGCCGTAACCCTGGCGTTTCACCGAGGTCAGGGTGATGTCCGCCGGCAGGCCGAGCAGTGGCGCGACCTGTTGGGTCACGTCTTCAGGATTGGCTTTCGACCACTCGCCGACGGCGCGCACTTCTTCGACGAGGGTCTTGATCACCTCGGGATTTTTCTGCGCGTAAGGTTTGGTCGCGAGATAGAACTGGTGGTTGTCGACGATGCCTTTGCCGTCGCGCAGGGTGTGCGCCTGCAATTGCTTTTCGGCGGCAGCCTGGTACGGATCCCAGATAACCCAGGCGTCGACACTGCCGCGCTCGAACGCAGCGCGGGCGTCGGCTGGCGGCAGGAATACGGTTTGAATGTCGGTGTATTTGAGGCCGGCGTCTTCCAGTGCACGCACCAGCAAGTAGTGGACGTTGGAGCCTTTGTTCAGGGCGACTTTCTTGCTTTTGAGATCGGCCACCGATTTGATCGGCGAGCCTTTCGGCACGAGGATCGCTTCGCTGTTCGGCGCTGGCGGTTCATAGGCGACGTAGAGCAGATCGGCGCCGGCCGCTTGGGCGAATACGGGCGGCGTCTCGCCGGTCACGCCGAAGTCGATCGAGCCGACGTTCAGGCCTTCCAGCAGTTGCGGGCCGCCGGGGAATTCAGTCCACTGCACGTCGACGCCTTGCGCGGCGAGGCGTTTTTCCAAGGTGCCTTTGGCTTTGAGCAGCACCAGGGTGCCGTACTTTTGATAACCGATCCGAAGCGTCTCGGCCTGGGCTTGAGTGATGGCGCCGAAGGACACAGCCGCAGCAAACAGAGCGACCAGACCACGACGCAAAAATACAGTGCGCATTGCGCTCTCCTTTTTGCTGTTGGGTTTTGGCTGCACCTGCTTGCCCGTTGGCGGGCGAGTAAGGCCAGTACTTCAAATTTCGGTGTGGCTTAAATGCTCCAGCGAGCATTCAACAAACGTTCATTCAGCAGGCCCGGCTCCAGCGGTTTCGGTCGGCGCGCCATGGCGCCGATGAACTGGTCCAGCGCCTCGTGCAACCGTTGCTCCAGTGCCGGCGCCAGTTGCGCGGCAGCACTGCCTTCGCCGTAAGCGATCTGGCTGTCCTCGGCGAAAATGCCCTGAAGCATTTCCTGGGCCTTCAGCGCCGACAGCACAGGCTTGAGGGCGTAATCGACGACCAGCATGTGGGCGATGCTGCCACCGGTGGCCATCGGCAAAACAATCTTGTGGTTCAAGGCACGCTCGGGCAGCAAATCCAGCAGGGTTTTCAGCGCCCCGGAAAACGAGGCCTTGTACACCGGGGTAGCGATGAGCAGGCCGTCGGCGTTTTCGATCTGTTGCAGCAGGTCGAGGACCTTCGGGCTGTCGAAGCGGGCGTGGAGCAAATCCTCGGCCGGGAAGTCCCGCACCTGATAACTCACCACTTCCACCCCTTGCTGTTGCAACCAGCGTTGCGAACGCTCCAGCAGCACCCCGGAACGGGAGCGCAGGCTGGGGCTGCCACCGAGTGAGACGACCAGCATTGCAGATTCCTTTAAGCGTTACCGGCGATTCGCGGGCTGCGATCTCGCTTCATTGGGAGTGACCTTACCAGCTGATTTATATATCCATAAATCATATTTATTCATTTGGTTATGCATTTAAGAGATATGCCGTTGAGCCGAATTCAGGCGAAAAAAAAGGCCGTCGAAACGGCCGAAATTCCCCTGCGTTGTAGCCGCACACTGATCGTTCCCATGCTCCGCGTGGGACCGAGCGGATTTCATAGGTTTTACTTGTTGGGTTGCGGCGTCAGGCGCAGGTACGGCTTCACCGCACGATAGCCTTTCGGGAAGCGCTGCTTGATTTCTTCCTCATCCTTGAGCGACGGCACGATCACCACCTCTTCACCGTCCTGCCAATTGGCTGGCGTGGCCACTTTGTAGTTGTCGGTGAGTTGCAACGAGTCGATCACCCGCAGGATCTCGTGGAAATTGCGCCCGGTGCTCGCCGGGTAGGTGATGGTGAGGCGGATCTTCTTGTTCGGATCGATGACAAATAGCGAACGCACGGTCAGGGTGTCATTGGCGTTCGGGTGGATCAGGTCGTACAGATCAGAAACCTTGCGATCGGCATCGGCCAGGATCGGAAAGTTGACGACGGTGTTCTGGGTTTCGTTGATGTCTTCGATCCACTTGTGGTGCGAGTCCACCGGGTCCACCGACAGCGCAATGGCCTTTACGCCACGCTTGTTGAACTCATCCTTGAGCTTGGCAGTGAAGCCCAGCTCGGTGGTGCACACCGGGGTGAAATCCGCCGGGTGGGAAAACAGCACGCCCCAGCTATCGCCCAGCCATTCGTGGAAACGAATCTTGCCGGCGCTGGAGTCTTGTTCGAAATCGGGGGCGATGTCGCCGAGTCTGAGGCTCATGGTGCTGCTCCTGATGTGGGTTGGGAGACAACAACTGTAGCTCGGGATGGATCAGCGTGAAAAAGAATAAATAACTAGATATCTAGATCATTAGAGAATATTAAACATCTGTTCATTGGACACCGGCCAGCATCGCGACGAACATCGGTCGCAAGGTTCGAGAAGGCCTTGAGTTGCAGCAAAGAGGGAATCGAGAAGGGCTTACGGGGGTGAGCCTGACTCGAAACACAAAAGCCCCGTCCGGCGCGATGCCGGACGGGGCTTTTTTTTGCTTCAGTGACTTGAGCGCGCTATTACAGCAGCGGGATCGAGTAGCTGAGAATCAGGCGGTTTTCGTCCTGCGAACGGGTGTTCGGCAGGTCGGTGCGCCATACAGCGTTTTTCCACATCAGGCCGACGTTCTTGAACGGGCCTTCCGGTACGACGTAACCGATGGTGAAGTCGCGTTCCCATTCGGAGCGGTTCGAAGCGCTTTCGCGGCCGTTGGAGCCAACGGTGTCGATGCTGTCGCCTTTGAGGTAAACCACACCAGCGGTCAGGCCAGGTACGCCGACTTTGGCGAAGTCATACGAGTAGCGAGCCTGCCAGGTTTTCTCGCCGGCACGGTTGAACTTCTGGATCTGCATGTCGGTGATGGTGTAGTTCGACGAACCGTCACCCTGGTTCAGCCAAGGGAAGTCGCTGCTGCCATTGGAAACCTGATAGCCACCACCGAAAGTGTGACCGGCAACGGTGTACAGGAACAGGCCGCTGTACAGGTTGTTGTCGACTTCACCGCGACCGTTACGAACGCCGGTGTAGTTACCGGTGCTGTAGTAGGCCGGGTCGGTGCCGTTTTTGCCGTCATCGGAGCTGTTGAAGTAACGGAAGTCAGATTTCAATACGCCCGGGCCGATGGACCAGTTGTGAACCAGACCCAGGAAGTGCTGCTTGTAGAATTCTTCCAGGTTGCCGTAGTAGTACTGGGCAGTCAGGTCTTTGGTGATTTTGTAGTCACCACCGGCGTAGATGAACTTGTTGCTGTCACGGAAACCGGCACCGCGGGTGTTGGCGCCGCTGATAGACAGGTTTTCGTTGTTGCTGGAGTTACGACCTTTCACGGCTTCGATCTGGCCGCCGACCAGGGTCAGATCCTTGATCTCGCCGGAAGTGATCTGGCCGCCCTGCCAGGTTTGTGGCAGCAGGCGACCGTCGTTGGTGATGATCACCGGGTTTTTCGGCTGCAGGGTACCCAGCTTCAGTTCAGTCTGAGAGATCTTGGCTTTGGCAGTCAGACCCAGGCTGGAGAAGTTGTCCACGGCCTTGCCGTTGGACTCGCTCGGGAACACGGTGCCGCCGTAAGCAGTACCAGCGTTGCCGTTGGTACCGCCGCCCGAATCAAGACGCACGCCCAGCAGGCCGATGGCGTCGATACCGAAACCGACGGTGCCTTGGGTGTAGCCAGAGATGAAGCGCAGATCGAAGCCTTGGCCCCACTCTTCGTTCTTGTTGGCGCCAGCGCCATCGCGGTTGTCGGTGTTGATGTAGAAGTTACGCAGACCCAAGGTAGCCTTGCTGTCTTCAATGAAACCGGCGGCGCCTGCCTGCTGCGCCATAACCCCAACGGCCACGGCCAGGGCCAAGGTGGACTTGTTCATGTATCGCTCCTCTCGTTTCTAATTCTTGTGTTCCTGGTTCGGGGTCGATTTGCCCTGAATCCTAAGATGCGCGATTAGCGCCAGACCGTGACTGACAAGTCAATCGTAACCTTGTGTGTCTACGACCATCGTCTAATCGCAAGTGATTTGGTCCCTGCAGAGTAATGACGTCCTGATAAACCGAAAAAGAATTATTTCATTCCTTTTCATACCATTCGGATATATGGCCCACTAATGGCCATCTGCACCGGGAGACAGCGTATCGGCGCCTAAGCTCATTCCTAAATGGTATTTGTTGCCCTTTTTTTAGATCGATTAGCTTTGGCGTTCTCCCAACACGTCAAATCCCATCGAAAAGGCGACGCATCATGGCGAAACGCGCACTATCAAGTCAATTTGTTACAGTTTGTGTATCGGCGCTGATTTCTTTTTCAACACAAGCCGCCGGTCTGACGGTGGGTTATCAGACCGGTATCGATCCGAGCAAGGTGCCACAGGCTGACGGCGTCTATGAGAAAACCATTGGCGAGAACATCGACTGGCGCCGCTTCAACAGCGGCCCGGAAGTTGTGACAGCCATTGCTTCCGGCGATGTGCAGATTGGCAATCTCGGCTCCAGCCCCTTGGCTGCAGCGGCCTCGCGCAATTTGCCAATTGTCGCCTTCATTGTCTCGGCGCAGATCAACGCCGCCGAGGCGCTGGTGGTGCGCAATGGCAGCGGCATCGACAAGCCGCAGGACCTGATCGGCAAGACCATCGCCACGCCGTTCGTGTCCACATCCCACTACAGTCTGCTCGGCGCACTGAAGCACTGGGGCCTGAACACGTCGCAAGTCAAAGTGGTAAACCTGCAACCCGCTGAGATCGCTGCGGCATGGAAGCGTGGCGACATTGACGGGGCGTTTGTCTGGTCACCAGCGCTGGGTGAGATCCGCAAGACCGGCAAGACCCTGACCGACGCCGCGCAGGTCGGCCAGTGGGGCGCGCCGACTTTCGAGGTGTGGGTCGCGCGCAAGGATTTTGCCGAGGAGCATCCCGAGATCGTGGCGAAATTTGCCAAGGTCACCCTGGACTCGTTCGCTGACTACGCGGCGCACAAAGACAGCTGGACTGCCGACTCGGTGCCGGTACAGAAAATCGCCAAACTGACCGGTGCCAATACCGCCGATGTGCCGGAATTGCTCGCCGGCTCTACTTTCCCCGACGCCAAGGCGCAGCAAACCACGGCGCTGCTGGAGGGTGGTACGGCGAAGGCGATTGCTGAAACGGCGAAATTCCTGAAGGAGCAGGGCAAGGTCGAGACGGTGCTGCCGGATTACTCGCCGTACGTCAGCGCGAAATTCATCGCCGACTGACCCTGTGGCGAGGGAGCTTGCTCCCGCTGGAGGCCGACGGACTCCCTGTACCTGCGGACGCAGGTTTTTGGGGCCGCTTCGCAGCCCAGCGGGAGCAAGCTCCCTCGCCACAGGAGACCTCGCTGTTTTCAGAGGGTCTTTTCGAAGATTTTCGAGTTGCGCTGGTAGTTGTACAGCGAAGCCCGCGCCGCTGGCAGGCGTTCGACGCTGCTCGGCTCGAAGCCGCGCTCGCGGAACCAGTGCGCCGTGCGTGTGGTAAGCACGAACAACGTCTTCAAGCCCTGCGCCCGCGCCCGCGTCTCGATACGTTCGAGCAATTCATCGCCGCGACCGCCATGGCGGTATTCCGGGTTCACCGCCAGACACGCCAGTTCGCCGGCGTCGGAATCGGCAATCTGATACAGCGCCGCACAGGCGATGATCATGCCTTCGCGCTCAACCACACTGAACTGTTCGATCTCGCGCTCCAGCACTTCACGCGAGCGGCGCACCAGAATCCCCTGCTCTTCCAGCGGGCTGATCAGGTCGAGCAAACCACCGACGTCCTCAATCGCCGCCTCGCGCACCAATTCGAACTGCTCTTGCGCCACCAGCGTGCCGCCACCGTCACGGGTGAACAGCTCGGTCAGCAGCGCGCCGTCTTCGGCGTAGCTGACGATGTGGCTACGCGCAACGCCACCACGGCAGGCTTCAGCGGCGGCATCGAGCAACTCCGCCTGATAATTGCTCATGCCCAGACGCTGCAAATGCGCCGGCACCTGTTGCGGACGCAGCTCGCGCACCAGTTTGCCGTTTTCGTCGATAAGGCCGAGTTCGGCACCGAACAGCAGCAGTTTATCGGCGCCCAGATCAATGGCTGCGCGTGTGGCGACGTCTTCGCAGGCCAGGTTGAAGATCTCCCCGGTCGGCGAATAGCCCAGCGGCGACAGCAATACGATCGAACGCTCATCAAGCAGGCGGTTGATACCCTTGCGATCGACCCGACGCACTTCGCCGGTGTGGTGATAGTCGACACCTTCAAGCACGCCGATCGGCCGCGCCGTGACGAGGTTGCCGCTAGCCACGCGCAGTCGCGAGCCCTGCATTGGCGACGAAGCCATGTCCATCGACAGGCGGGCTTCGATGGCGATGCGCAACTGGCCGACCGCATCGATCACGCATTCCAGGGTGGCGGCATCGGTGATGCGCATGCCGTGATGGTAATGGGGGGTCAGGCCGCGTGCGGCGAGGCGCGTTTCAATCTGCGGGCGCGAACCGTGCACCAGCACCAGACGCACGCCAAGGCTGTGCAGCAGGACCAGGTCGTGAACGATGTTGCCGAAATTCGGATGCTCGACGCCGTCGCCGGGCAGCATGACGACGAAGGTGCAATCGCGGTGGGCATTGATATAAGGAGAAGCGTGGCGAAGCCAATTGACGTATTCGGGCATGAACCTGGGCCTGTAAATAAGTAGCAGCCGAAAAAAAGGGGCGAAACGAAAAACGCACAGCGGGCTGATGGTTATCGTCGGAACAGGCTTGGCGACACGCGCGCTCTCCTCATGAATACGGGTTGGGGTGCAGGCAATTTACCGGGTTCGATCAGACAAAACACAGATCTCTTTGTGGGAGCGGGCTTGCTCGCGAAGGCGTAGTGTCAGGCGACATTAATGTTTCTGAAACACCGCCTTCGCGAGCAAGCCCGCTCCCACAGGGGGTATCACGGTTTGTCCGAGCTCAGGCAGTAATGTTCAATCAACTGCCGAATCAGATGCACGGTAGGCTGCAAACGTGACATTTCAAGGTATTCGCCAGGCTGATGCGCACAAGCGATATCGCCCGGGCCGAGCACGATGGTTTCGCAACCAAGGCGCTGAAGATAAGGCGCTTCGGTGCCGAACGCCACTGCTTCGGCACGATGACCGGTGAGCTTTTCGGCAATGCGCACCAGTTCTGCGTCCGCATCCTGCTCGAACGGCGGCACCTCCGGGAACAACGGCTTGTAGTCGATCTTCACTTTATGCCGTTCGGCCACTGGATTGAGCTTGCGCAGGATTTCCGCGCGCAGCACGCTCGGGTCCATGCCCGGCAGCGGGCGCAAGTCGAACTCCAGCGAGCACTGGCCGCAGATGCGGTTGGGGTTATCGCCGCCATGGATGCAGCCGAAGTTCATGGTCGGTTGCGGCACGCTGAATTGCGCGTTGTTGAACTCACGCTGCCACAACAGGCGCAAACCGCGCAGTTCGCCGATCGCATCGTGCATGGCTTCGAGCGCACTGTGGCCCAGACGCGGGTCCGAGGAATGGCCACTCTGCCCAAGGATGTCGATGCGCTCCATCATGATGCCTTTGTGCATGCGGATCGGTTTGAGCCCGGTGGGCTCACCGATCACCGCCGCGCGGCCCAGCGGTTGCCCGGCTTCGGCCAGTGCGCGGGCACCGGACATCGAGCTTTCTTCGTCGCAAGTGGCGAGGATCAGCAGCGGTTGCCTGAACGGTTGATCGAGCAGCGGTTGCACGGCTTCGATGACCAGCGCAAAGAAGCCCTTCATGTCGCAACTGCCCAGACCGACCCAGCGACCGTCGACTTCAGTGAGCTTCAGCGGGTCGGTCTGCCATAAAGCATCGTCATACGGCACCGTGTCGCTGTGCCCGGCCAGCACCAGCCCGCCGGGGCCGCTGCCGAAACTGGCGAGCAGATTGAATTTGCCGGGACTGACCTGGCGGATATCGCAGTTGAAACCCAGCTCGCCCAGCCACCCGGCGAGCAGATCGATCACCGCCCGATTGGACTGGTCGAGGCTCGGTTGGGTACAGCTGACCGATGGCGTGGCAATCAGCGCCGCGAACTGGTCTTGCATGGACGGCAAAGGCATCGCTGACTCCAACTCCCGATTTGAGGTCCATCATAGAACCATCCGGCGCTCGGAATAAACCGCCGCAGGGCGTAGGAAGTTTGAGTCCTGTACACTGCACGGCCTTGGCAGCCACACATTCCCCCGGCTGCGCTCCCGATCCTGGATTTTCCGGCCATGCAAAAAGAAACCGAAATCAAACTCCGCGTCAGCCGCGAAACCCTCGCCGCCCTGCGCGAGCACCCGCTCCTGAAAAAACGCAACAAAAGTGGCTGGGAACGCCGTGAGTTGATGAACCAGTACTTCGACACTCCCGAGCGCGACCTGGCCCAGGCCAAAGTTGCCCTGCGCCTGCGCAAGGACGGTGACGAAGTGATTCAGACCCTCAAGACCCGTGGCCACAGCGTCGCCGGTTTGTCCGAGCGAAACGAGTACGACTGGAAACTTGCCAAAGCCAAACTCGACGTGAAGAAACTCGACGGCGAATGCTGGCCCGAGTCGCTGGCCGAGCTGGACAAGAAAACCCTCAAGCCGATCTTCACCACCGATTTCGTCCGCGAGCGCGCCGAAATCGCCTGGGGCCGTGGCAAGACCAAAGTGGTCATCGAGGCCGCGCTGGATCTGGGTCACGTCGTGGTCGGCAAGCAGAAAGAAGAAATCTGCGAGCTGGAACTGGAATTGCGCGAAGGCGAGCCGGCCGCGCTGCTGGAGCTGGCCGCTGAACTGGCCGAAACCCTGGCGTTGATGCCGTGTGACATCAGCAAGGCCGAGCGCGGTTATCGCCTGCACGACGCCAACAGCTACTCGCTGAGCCTGCCGGCGCCAGAGCTGACGCCGGAAACCCAACTGGACGATGCCTTCGCCGCGCTGAGCTGGCACTTGCTCGGCAGCAGCCAGCGTCTGGCCGAACAGTATCGCTTCAACGGCCATTGGCGCCTGCTGCTGGACTGGGTCGAGAACCTTGCCGAAATGCGCGCCCTGCTCAGCAGCCTCGGCCAGGCGGCGCCGCGTCAGTCGACCCACGATCTGCGCGTGGCCCTTGATGCCTTGCTGGAAGACTGGCGCCCGCTGGTGCAGGTCGGCATCGAAGACGAAGACGTGCGCAAAGCCGCGCCGGAGCAGTTCCTCGAAGAACTCGAAGACCCGCGCTGGGGGCAGTTCTCACTGAACGCTTCGCGCTGGTTGCTGGCCCGCACCTGGACCGTCGACCGTAACGTGCGCGGCAACCGCCAGGGTGGCGCGCAGTTGCACAGCTGGTTGCCGCGCCTGCTGGGCGAAGAAGCCACGGCCCTGCAGTTGCAGCGTTATCAGCAGCAGCCGGAAGATCTGGCTGAGCAACTGCCGCGTATCGAGCGTATTCAGGTCTGGCTGCACCATGCACGCAATGTGCTGGACATCGCGGAAATGGATCGTCTGTACGGCGAACTGAACAAACTGGCGCAATTGGCCAACGAGCCGACCATCACCGACGAACTGCTCGATGCGCGCAAGCAGCAGGCGATTGCGGTGTACCAGAACCGCGCGTGGAAAATGCTCCTGCGCATGTGATCCCCCTGTGGCGAGGGAGCTTGCTCCCGCTGGAGGCCGGAGGACTCCCTGTACCTGCGGACGCAGGTTTTTGGGGCCGCTTCGCAGCCCAGCGGGAGCAAGCTCCCTCGCCACAGTTGTTGTCAGACGGGCAGGCTGGTGGTGGA
Source organism: Pseudomonas sp. SWRI99 (assembly GCF_014270125.1). NCBI lineage: Bacteria > Pseudomonadati > Pseudomonadota > Gammaproteobacteria > Pseudomonadales > Pseudomonadaceae > Pseudomonas > Pseudomonas sp. SWRI99. The sequence goes on from NZ_JABWQR010000007.1 coordinate 151,700, forward strand.
CTTGATCTCCGACAGCGCCACAATCGAGTTCACTTCCTGTATCCCCGGCACCAGCGACAGTTTTTCGAAGAAGAAGCGCTCGTACGCCTCGATGTCCGCCGCGACAATGCGCAACAGAAAATCCACCGCGCCCATCAGCACATAACACTCCAGCACTTCCGGAAAGCCGCGAATCGCCTCGGTGAATTCAGTGAAATTCGAGCGGCCATGGGCGTTGAGTTTGATCTCGGCGAAAATCTGCGTATTCAGGCCGATCTTCTTGCGATCAAGCAACGTCACCTGACCGCGAATGATGCCCTCCTCTTTCATACGCTGAATCCGCCGCCAGCACGGCGACTGCGACAGGCCCACCTGCTCGGCGATCTGCGCGCTCGACAGCGAAGCGTCTTCCTGTAACAAGGCGAGGATCTTGCGGTCGTAAGCATCCAGATCGCTGTGCATAAAAAAACCTCGAAAGTCAGCTACTGCGAATTATCCAGTTCGATATATCGCCAATAGCGTCGATCATAGCCAAGAAATACCCCGCACCGAATGTAAAAATTCCTCCAGTGATTTTGGAGACTCGCCATGCCGCACCTTGAAGCCGTGAACAGCACACCGACTCGCGCCGATGTCTGGAATATCAATAACGCACACTGCCTGGCGCAGTACCGGATTCTCGCCGAGGCCGAGCCGGATCTGCTGGTGCGGGTGCTGAATCTGTTTGCGCTGCAATGCCTGACGCCGGAGCAGGTGAGCGTGCAGCGGCGCGACGATCTGCTGTCGATCGACCTGGTCATGAGCGGCCTGAGCTGGCATCGCGCGCAAGTGATCGCGGATAAACTTCGTAATCTGATCAGCGTCTGCTCGGTGAGTCTGCACAACGCCGACGCGACGTGGGATGCGCCAGCGCAGGCCGCCGGCTGACAAATCCGGCAACGGCTTCGTCGGGTAGTGGCCCAACGGTCAGCAGGGCCACGACTATCCTTTTGTGCATGACGCTCAAAAAGGAAAGCCGCATGTCCGTTCAATTTGTCACTCAGGACCGCTGGCTGGACCTCAACGAGGTATTACGTGAACTGGTCGCACAAGGCTTCATTTGCCAGGACTCGGCGGAACAGGCGCTCAATGCCCGCCGTCGCCACGCTGCGCACGGCCAGATGCATCCACTGGAATTCATCGCCAGTCAGCAGCTCGACGACCTCAGCCGCCCGGGCAAGCACCTCGACCTGGAGAGCCTGACCCTGTGGCTGGCACAACAGGCCGGCCAGCCGTACTTGCGCATCGACCCGCTGAAAATCAACGTCGCGGCGATCACGCCGCTGATGTCGTATGCCTTCGCCCAGCGCCACAAGATTCTCGCCGTCGCCGTGGATCGCGATTCGGTGACCGTGGCCAGCGCCCAGCCTTATGTCAACGGCTGGGAGGCCGATCTGACCCACGTGCTGAAGCTGCCGATCAAACGGGTCGTGGCCAACCCGGTGGATATCCAGCGTTTCAGTGTCGAGTTCTTTCGTCTGGCGAAATCGGTCAGCGGCGCCAGCAATGCCGATGCTCAGGGCAGCAACCTCGGCAACTTCGAACAGTTGCTCAACCTCGGCGCCAGTGATCAGGAGCCGGACGCCAACGACGCGCACATCGTCAACATCGTTGACTGGCTGTTCCAGTACGCCTTCCAGCAGCGCGCCAGCGATATCCACATCGAACCGCGCCGCGAACACGGCACCGTGCGCTTTCGCATCGACGGCGTGTTGCACAACGTTTACCAATTTCCGCCGCAGGTGACCATGGCGATCGTCAGCCGCTTGAAGAGCCTCGGCCGCATGAATGTCGCGGAAAAGCGCAAACCCCAGGACGGCCGGGTCAAGACCAAGACCCCGGATGGCGGCGAAGTCGAGCTGCGTCTATCAACGTTGCCAACGGCATTCGGCGAAAAAATGGTCATGCGGATTTTCGACCCCGAAGTGCTGCTGAAGAATTTTGACCAACTGGGCTTCAGCGCCGACGACCTGCGCCGCTGGCAGGACATGACCCGCCAGCCCAACGGCATCATTCTGGTCACCGGGCCAACCGGTTCGGGCAAGACCACTACGCTGTACACCACGCTGAAAAAACTGGCGACGGCGGAGGTCAACCTCTGCACCATCGAAGACCCGATCGAGATGGTCGAGCCGGCCTTCAACCAGATGCAGGTGCAACACAACATCGACCTGAGCTTCGCCGCTGGGGTGCGTGCGCTGATGCGACAGGACCCGGACATCATCATGATCGGCGAGATCCGCGACCTCGAAACCGCTGAAATGGCGATTCAGGCCGCGTTGACCGGGCACCTGGTGTTGTCGACCCTGCACACCAACGATGCACCGAGCGCCATCAGCCGCCTCCTCGAACTCGGCGTGCCGCATTATCTGATCAAGGCCACCGTGCTAGGGGTCATGGCCCAACGGCTGGTACGTACCTTGTGCCCGCACTGCAAGGCGCCGCTGACGCTTGAGGATGAAGACTGGCAAACGCTGACCCGGCCCTGGCAGGCGCCGCTGCCGAGCAATGCGCAGCGGGCGATCGGTTGCCTGGAGTGCCGCGATACCGGTTATCGCGGACGCGCCGGGGTCTACGAAATCATGCAATTGAGCGACAGCCTCAAGGCCTTTATCACTCCGGACACTGACCTCACGGCAATCCGCCGCCAGGCCTTCAAGGAAGGCATGCGCAGTCTGCGCCTGTCCGGCGCGCAGAAAGTTGCGGCGGGGCTGACCACGGTAGAAGAAGTGCTGCGGGTGACGCCACAAAGTGAGTTGAAATAAGTCGGCACGGAACTGGATCCGGGGTTGGCAATCCAACGCCGTAGTTAATCCCCAGGAGTCATCTCATCATGCGTCTCAAAGTTGCTGTCGCCACCCTGGCCCTGCTCTCGCTTCCCGTTGGTTCGGCCATAGCTGACAGCTTTTGGCGTAACGTCATTTCCTCCGGTGCCACCACCGGTTCGACCTACCTGACCTTCAAGGATCACAAACTGATCGTCGCCGCTCAGGATGACGCCGGCAGTTTCGTTGCCAGTGACGGCGGCATTCGCGGCCCGTATCTGGAAGCGGCGATGCAGAAAGTCCGCGCCGACAACCCGGGCCTGCAGGCTACGGACATGGAACTGGCGAATGCGATTCTGGCGAAGAACGCCGTGGCGTCCGAATAAGCTTCGCGCACATGCAAATGCCGCTCAAACGAGCGGCATTTTTTTGCGCGGATTTCAAATTCAACACAAAACCCTTGTAGGAGTGAGCCTGCTCGCGATAGCGGTGAATCAGTCGCCGAAAATATAACTGCCAGACCGCTATCGCGAGCAGGCTCACTCCTGCATTGGATTTGCGTCACCCACAAAAAAGCCCCGATGAATCGGGGCCTTGGGCATTGCCAGCGAATTACTCGCCGATGGCAGCCTTGTAGGCGCCGGCATCCAGCAGCTTGCCCAGTTCGGCCTCGTCGCTTGGCTTGAGCTTGAAAATCCACGCGCCGTACGGATCGGAGTTCAAAAGCTCCGGCGAGCCGCCCAGCTCTTCGTTGATCGCGATGACTTCCCCGCTGACCGGGGCATAGATGTCAGACGCGGCCTTCACCGACTCGACCACGCCGGATGGGTCGCCGGCAGCAAACACCTTGCCCACTTCGGTCAGTTCGACGAACACCACATCGCCCAGCGCTTCTTGCGCGTGATCGCTGATGCCCACGGTGACGGTGCCGTCGGTTTCCAGGCGTGCCCATTCATGACTTTCGGCGAAACGCAGTTCGGCAGGGATATCGCTCATCTTTGGTGTCCTCAGCAATCAGGTCAGCGGTCAGGCCCGCCGGGAAAGGTTAGATCAAGGTTTTGCCATGGCGCACGAAGGTCGGTTTGACCACTCGCACCGGGTACCACTTGCCACGAATTTCCACTTCGGCGCGGTCGGCAGTTGCCATCGGAACACGCGCCAGGGCAATCGATTTGCTTAGCGTAGGAGAGAAACTACCACTGGTGATCTCCCCTTCGCCAACATCCGCGATGCGAACAACTTGATGAGCGCGCAAAACGCCGCGTTCTTCCAGCACCAGACCGACCAGTTTGTGCGCCACGCCAGCGGCTTTTTCCGCCTCCAGGGCGGCGCGGCCAATGAACTGGCGCGAGGCCGGTTCCCAGGCGATGCTCCAGGCCATGTTCGAGGCCAGTGGCGAAACGTCCTGATGAATGTCCTGACCGTAGAGGTTCATTCCGGCTTCAACCCGCAGGGTGTCGCGGGCACCGAGGCCGATCGGGGAAATACCGGCACCGACCAGATCGTTGAAGAAGCCCGGCGCCTGGTCCGCCGGCAGCGCGATTTCCAGGCCGTCCTCACCGGTGTAACCGGTGCGGGCGATAAACCAGTCACCGTCGGTGTGGCCTTCAAAAGGTTTGAGTTGCTGGATCAGCGCGGCACGCGACTGGCTCACCAGTTCGGCGATCTTGTGCCGGGCTTGCGGGCCCTGAATGGCGAGCATGGCCAGTTCGGTGCGCTCATGCAGTTGCACGTCGTACTCGCCGAGCTGCGCGTTCATCCACGCCAGATCCTGATCGCGGGTCGAGGCGTTGAACACCAGCCGGTACGCCTCATCGAGACGGTAGACGATCATGTCGTCGACGATGCCGCCGCGCTCGTTGAGCATGGTGCTGTACAACGCTCGGCCGGGGCTGTGCAGGCGCTCGACATCATTGGCCAGCAAATGCTGGAGCCAGGCCTTGGCCTGGTGGCCGCAAACATCGATCACAGTCATGTGGGATACATCGAACACCCCGCAATCACGGCGCACCTCGTGGTGTTCCTCGACCTGCGAGCCGTAATGCAGTGGCATGTCCCAACCGCCAAAATCGACCATCTTCGCGCCAAGCGCGAGGTGCAGGTCATACAGAGGCGTACGCTGTCCCATGGGTTTCTCCTTCCGGGCGTGGCGAAGGTGCGGACTGCCGCTGCACGGGCGAAAGCCTTGAATTACAGGCTTTGAGCCGATCCCAGCGAACAGGTCCGTCAGACGAACCGCACCGAATGCCGCGCATTGTAGCCGCATGATTCAGGACTGACGACTAAGTGTTTCGGTGCGCCGAGCGGCGGATCAAACCGATGACTGGCAACAGGCCGACCAGAACCAGGGTCAGCGCTGGCAGCGACGCCCGGGCCCACTCCCCTTCACTGGTCATTTCAAAGATGCGCACGGCCAGTGTGTCCCAGCCAAACGGGCGCATCAGCAGGGTCGCTGGCATTTCCTTGAGTACATCGACGAACACCAGCAATGCAGCGCTCAGCGTGCCGGGCAGCAACAACGGCAGATACACTTTGAAAAACAGTCGCGGCCCACTGACACCCAGACTGCGTGCCGCTTCGGGCAAAGACGGCCTTATACGCGCCAGACTGCTTTCCAGCGGCCCGTACGCCACAGCAACGAAACGCACCAGATAGGCCATCAACAACGCCGCCAGACTGCCCAGCAGCAACGGCTTGCCCGCGCCGCCCAGCCAGGCGGACAGCGGAATCACCAGCTCGCGGTCCAGATAACTGAACGCCAGCATGATCGACACCGCCAGCACCGAACCCGGCAAGGCGTAGCCAAGGTTGGCCAGGCCGACCCCGGAGTCGATCGCGCGGGTCGGTGCCAGTCGCCGCGCAAACGCCAGCAGCAACGCCACGCTGACAGTGATCAACGCGGCCATCGCGCCCAGGTACAGGGTGTGCAGGATCAGTCCGGCATAGCGCTCGTCGAGATCGAAACGCCCGCGCTGCCAGAACCAGACGATCAGTTGCAGGACCGGGATGACGAAGGCACAGGCGAACACCAGACCGCACCAGCTCGTGGCCGCCAATGCCTTGAACCCGCGCAAGTGATACAGCGCCTTGACCCGGGGCCGCTCGTTACTCGCCCGGTTCGCCCCACGCGCCCGGCGTTCGCCGTACAGCACCAGCATCACCACCAACAGCAACAGACTGGCCAGTTGCGCGGCGCTGGGCAGGCTGAAGAAGCCGTACCAGGTTTTGTAGATCGCAGTGGTGAAAGTGTCGAAGTTGAATACCGACACCGCACCGAAATCGGCGAGGGTCTCCATCAGCGCCAGCGCCACACCGGCGCCAATCGCCGGGCGCGCCATCGGCAACGCCACGCGCCAGAACGCCTGCCAGGGCGATTGCCCAAGCACCCGCGCCGCTTCCATCAGGCCTTTGCCCTGGGCGAGGAATGCGGTGCGTGCCAGCAGGTAAACATAGGGATAAAAGACCAGCACCAGCACAACAATCACCCCGCCGGTCGAGCGTACCCGTGGCAGGCGCAGGCCCGCGCCGAACCCTTCGCGCAGCAGGGTCTGCACGGGGCCGGCGAAATCGAGCAGGCCGACAAAGACGAACGCCAATACATAAGCCGGAATGGCGAAAGGCAGCATCAGCGCCCAGTCCAGCCAGCGCCGACCGGGGAATTCGCAGAGGCTGGTGAGCCAGGCAAGGCTGACCCCGAGCAGGGTCACACCGACACCGACACCGAGGATCAGCGTCAGGGTATTGCCGAGCAGGCGCGGCATCTGGGTTTGCCACAGGTGCGACCAGATCTGCTGATCGATGGTCTGCCACGACAGCAGCAGGACACTCAGGGGCAACAGCACCAGCGCGGCGATGGCGAAGACGATGGGGTACCAGCGGCGTTGGGCGGGGTGGGCCAAAGAAACGATCTCGTTCAAATGATTGTGCCCACGCTCTGCGTGGGCACACATCCTGTGACGCTCTGCGTCACGCTTTCATGGGCCGCTTCGCGCCCCGGCGGGAGCAAGCTCCCTCGCCACAGAGTTATCACTGGACATCGCGTGGTCAGCAGAGCGGGTCAGTTCCAACCCGCCCGATCCATCATCCGGATCGCTTCAGCCTGACGCTTGCCCGCCACTTCCACCGGCAAGGTATCAGCAATGAACTTGCCCCATGCTGCGACTTCTTCGGAAGGTGCCACCGCCGGGTTGGCCGGGAATTCCTGGTTTACGTCTGCGAAGATTTTCTGCGCCTCAGGTGTGGTCATCCACTCGACCAGCGCCTTGGCCGCTTCCGGGTGCGGCGCATGCCTGGTCAGGCCGATGCCCGACAGGTTGACGTGCACGCCACGATCCGCCTGGTTCGGCCAGAACAGTTTCACCGGCAGGTCCGGCTTCTGCTTGTGCAGGCGACCGTAGTAGTAGGTGTTGACGATGCCAACATCACATTGCCCGGCGTTGATCGCCTCAAGCACCGCGACGTCGTCGGAGAACACGTCGGTGGACAGGTTATTGACCCAGCCCTTGAGAATCTTCTCGGTCTTCTCGGCACCGTGCACTTCGATCATGGTCGCGGTCAGCGACTGGTTGTAGACCTTCTTCGCGGTGCGCAGGCACAAGCGACCTTCCCAGTTCTTGTCAGCCAGCGCTTCGTAAGTGGTCAGCTCGCCCGGCTTCACCCGTTGGGTCGAATAGGCGATGGTCCGCGCGCGCAGGCTCAGACCGGTCCAGGCGTGGCTGGAGGCGCGATATTGCAACGGGATATTGGCGTCGATGGTTTTCGAGGTGAACGGCTGCAAAATGCCCATTTGCTCGGCCTGCCAGAGGTTGCCGGCATCGACGGTGAGCAGCAGGTCGGCGGTAGCGTTCTCGCCTTCGGCCTTGATGCGCTGCATCAGCGGCGCTTCCTTGTCGGTGATGAACTTGATTTTCACCCCGGTCTTGGCGGTGTAGGCGTCGAAGACCGGTTTGATCAGTTCGTCGATACGCGAGGAATAAACCACCACCTCGTCGGCGGCCTGGGCCGTGGTGCTGCCGATCAGGGTCAAGGCCAGTGCAGTCAGAAGACGCTTGGGTGCCAACATGGGAGTGGTCTCTCGGTCGGGAATTGTGAGGCAAATGATAAGGACTCACATTTACCACCACAATCGAACACTTGCTGAAGGCGTTACCAGATGTTGCACAGGCTGAAATGTGCTGTGACTGGACTGGCGCCATCGCGAGCAGGCTCACTCCTACAGGGGAACGCATTCCAATTGTAGGAGTGAGCCTGCTCGCGATGAGGCCATCAAACTCAGTGCATATCTTAGGGCTTGGCGAGGGCCGGAAGATCACCGGTCAAACCGAGGGCTTCACGCACAAACAAAGCCTTCGCCTCGGGCATTTGATCTACCAGTTTCAGCCCGGTATTGCGCAACCAGCGCAGCGGCAGCGGATCGGCCTGGAACAAGCGTTCAAAGCCTTCCATCGCCGCCATCAGCGCCAGGTTGTGCGGCATGCGCCGGCGCTCGTAGCGACTCAGCACTTTCACGTCCGCCAGACGTTCGCCGCGCTCGTGCGCTTGCAGCACAACCTCCGCCAGCACCGCCGCGTCGAGGAAACCCAGGTTCACACCCTGTCCCGCCAACGGGTGGATGGTGTGCGCCGCGTCACCGATCAGCGCCAGGCCTTCAGCCACGTAGCGCTTGGCGTGACGCTGACGCAGCGGCACGCACACACGTGGATCGGCACTGACGACCTCACCGAGGCGCCCTTCAAAAGCACGCTCCAGCTCGGCACAGAACGAAGCATCGTCCAGCGCCATCAAGCGTTCGGCCTCGCTCGGCGTGGTCGACCAGACAATCGAGCACCAATCCTGCCGCCCGTCACGCTCAAGCGGCAGAAACGCCAACGGTCCGTGGTCGGTGAAACGCTGCCACGCGGTTTTGCGGTGCGGCTGGCGGCTGCGCACGCTGGTGACGATGGCGTGATGCAGGTAATCCCATTCGCGAGTGGCGACACCGGTCAGGCGGCGCACCGCCGAGTTCGCGCCATCCGCGGCAATCACCAGCGGCGCGCGCAACTGGCGGCCATCGGCCAGTGTCAGCAACCAGTCATCGCCGGAGCGGCGCATCTGTTCCAGACGGGCGTTGGCCAGCATGCCCAGATCGCAGTCGTGCAGACGGTCGAGCAAGGCGTCCTGCACCACGCGGTTTTCGACGATGTGACCAAGCACATCGGCATGCACGCTGCTGGCCGAGAAATGTATCTGCCCGGTGCCGCTGCCATCCCAGACGTGCATGTCGGTGTAGGGACTGCTGCGGCGCCCGGCGATGCCGTCCCACACGCCGAGGCGTTGCAGAATCCGCTGGCTGGCCGCCGACAAGGCACTGACGCGCGGCTCGAAAGGTGCGGCCGCGTCGAAGGGCTTGACGCTCAGCGGGCTGCCGTCGAGCAGCAGCACTTCCAGCCCGCTGTTCTGTAGCGCCAGCGCCAGGGCGCTGCCGACCATTCCGGCTCCGACAATCAGCAGATCTGCGCGCATTTCCATGCTTTAAGCCTGTCTCGCTTGCGGCTCGAGCCGCACGTAAAGGGTTTTACCGAGCGCGCCAGTTGGCGGCGCGATCCTGAAAATGAAAGTGCCGGTCAGCCACTCAAGCATCCGGACGCGTTCCCAACCCCATGGCCTGCCGGGCAAACCAGCGCTTGGCCGGAGGCAGCAGGTCGAGGCCGAGCAGGCCGATATTACGGCCCAGCGAGACCAATGGCTGCGTGCTGCCGAACAAGCGCGTGACCTGATCGGAGAAGCCGACGGTGAGGTCCTGATCCAGACGCTGCCGCTCGCGATACGCCTGCAACGTGGCAAAATCGCCCAGCCCTTTGTCGCTGCTCAGCAGCGCGGTTGCCAAGGCATCGGCATCGCGCAGCGACAGGTTGAAGCCCTGCCCGGCGATCGGGTGCAGGCTGTGCGCGGCGTTGCCGAGCACGGCCAGGTGCGAACGCACCTGTTCTTCAGCCTCGACCAGCGCCAGCGGATACAGATGCCGCGCGCCGACCTGTTTCAACGTGCCGAGGCGATAGCCGAACACGCCCTGCAACTCGCTGAGAAAATCACGTTCGCTCAACGCCGTCAGACGCTGCGCGTCCATGCCCAGCCGCGTCCAGACCAGCGCACAGCGGTTGTCCGGCAGCGGCAGCAGCGCCATCGGCCCTTCGTCGGTAAAGCGCTCGAACGCCATGCCGTTGTGCGCTTCGCTCGGGGTGATGTTGGCGATCAGCGCACTCTGGTTGTACGGCCGCTGGCGCACGTTGATCCCCAACTGCTCGCGCAGTCCCGAACGACCGCCATCGGCGAGTACCGCAAGGTCGCATTCCAGCGTGGTTTCATCGTTGAGGGTCAGGCGATAGCCATCGGGCAACGGCTCCATCCGCATGACCTCGGCCGGGCAGCGCCAACTGATCACGTCTTTGTCGAGGTGTTGCCACAGGCATTGGCCGAGCCAGGCGTTTTCCACCACGTAACCCAGCGCAGGCACGCCCTCTTCCATCGCCGACAGCCGGGCGGTGGAGAAACGGCCACGGTCAGACACATGAATCTGTTTGATCGGTTCGGCGCGGCGGGAGATTTCCTGCCAAACGCCCAGGTGCTGGTAAATCTGCCGCGAGCCGAACGACAGCGCTGAGGAACGCGCATCGTAGCTCGGCTGCCAACTGTCGCCGGGGGCGAACGGTTCGATCAGCACGATTTTCCAGCCACGGGCCTTGGCTCCGGCCTGCAAGGCCAACGCCAGACTGGCGCCGACCAGGCCGCCACCGATGATTGCCAGATTGACTCGACTCATGCCGCGTGTGTCCTTGCTTGTGCCATCAACGCTTCGATCTCGGCGACGGTTTTTGGCACGCCGCGGGTGAGAATTTCACAACCGGTTTTGGTCACCACCACGTCGTCCTCGATGCGCACGCCAATGCCACGCCATTTTTTCGCTACATTCTGGTTGTCCGGGGCGATGTAGATGCCCGGCTCGACGGTCAGCGCCATGCCGACTTCGAGTACTCGCCATTCGCCGCCGACCTTGTATTCGCCGACGTCGTGCACGTCCATGCCCAGCCAGTGACCGGCACGGTGCATATAAAACGCTTTGTAGGCTTCGCTGGCGATCAATTCATCAACCCCGCCTTGCAACAAGCCCAGTTTCACCAAACCCGAGGTAATCACTCGCACCGTGGCTTCGTGCGCCTGGTTCCAGTGCTTGTTCGGGGCGATTTCGGCGAACGCCGCTTCCTGCGAAGCCAACACCACTTCGTAGATCGCTTTCTGTTCCGGCGAAAACTTGCCGTTGACCGGCCAGGTGCGGGTGATGTCGCTGGCGTAGCAGTCGATTTCGCAACCGGCGTCGATCAGCACCAGATCGCCGTCCTTGAGCAACGCGTCATTCTGCTGGTAATGCAGGATGCAGCTGTTGCGACCGGCCGCAACGATCGAGCCGTAGGCCGGCATCTTCGCCCCGCCCTTGCGGAACTCGTAATCCAGTTCGGCTTCGAGGCTGTACTCATACAGCCCGGGACGGCTGGCCTGCATCGCGCGGATATGCGCCTGGACCGAGATTCGTGCCGCTTCGCGCATCACCTTCACTTCTGCCGCCGATTTATACAGGCGCATGTCGTGCAGCAGATGATCCAGGGCAACGAATTCATTCGGCGGCTGCGCGCCAAGATGCGCCTTGGAGCGGATCACGTTGATCCAGTCCATCAGGTGCCGGTCGAATTCCGGGTTGCTGCCCATCGCCGAATACACCCGGTCGCGGCCTTCGATCAGGCCCGGGAGAATGTCGTCAATGTCGGTAATCGGAAACGCATCGTCAGCACCGTAATCGCGGATCGCGCCTTCTTGCCCGGCGCGCAAGCCATCCCACAATTCGCGTTCGGCGTTGCGTTCACGGCAGAACAGGATGTACTCGCCATGCTCACGGCCGGGCATCAGCACGATGACGGCTTGCGGTTCGGGAAAACCGCTGAGGTACTGGAAGTCGCTGTCCTGGCGGTAGACGTGCTCGACGTCGCGGTTGCGGATAGCCACCGCGGCGGCGGGCAGGATCGCGATGCTGTTGGGTTCTATCTGCGCCATCAGCGCCTTGCGGCGACGGCTGTATTCCGCTTTGGGGATATGGATCATGGGCAGATGGCTTTCCCTGACACGCGATTAATGCAGCGACGGCTTGGCCGCTGGCGGCACGTCGGCTTTCTTGGTTTCCGAGAACAGCAGCAGCGGCGCGACGCGCAGGTATTCCATGACTTCCATGTAGTCGGACTCGCCGTCTTCGGATTCTTCCAGTGCGTCCTGCACCTGAGAAATGGCTGCCAGATCCTGCAGCACTTCCGTTGCTTCAACACTGAGCATGCTGCTGTCGCGGCAGTTCAGGCCGAAGCCGCTGAGGAAGCCCTGACACCATTGGCCCAGTGCAGCGGCGCGGTCGGTCAGTGGCGCGTCGTCGGTCGGCAACAGCAGAACGACGGTAACGTCGTCGCCGGTCAGCTCGCCCTTGACCATCTCCTGCAAGCCGATCAGGGCGTTGCGGACGTTGTCCTGGATGTCGCCTTCGAGCAGTTCGGCGGCGTCGATCAGCCAGCCTTCGTGATCGAAGCCGGCGCCGGCGCAACTGCGTCCGAGCAGCAGGCCATGCAGTTCGGCAGGCGAGACGTTGTGGCCGCTGGTGGTCAGCAGGGTGGCAAAGGCTTGGTACGGAGAATTCTGAATGGGCATGGGCAGCTAGGCGCCAGACGGCGCTATGTCTAGAATGAAGGCCTTGTATCCTACATCGACAGCCCCGCCAAGACCATTAAAGGCTGTCCGCCAGTTCCCACCCATCAGACGAACACGTGGACCCAATGGAAGACACCGACCTGCAAGCGCTGATGGCCAGACTCGAACTGCTGATTGGCCGAGTCGAGCAACTAAAGAGTCAAAACGCACTCTTACTAGCTCAGGAAAAAACCTGGCGCGAGGAACGCGCTCACCTCATTGAAAAAAACGAAATCGCCCGGCGTAAGGTCGAATCGATGATTTCGCGCCTCAAGGCCCTGGAGCAAGACTCATGAGTTCAAGCAATAGCGTCACCGTGCAGATCCTCGATAAAGAGTATTCGATCATCTGCCCGCCGGAAGAACGCAGCAATCTGGTCAGCGCCGCCCGCTACCTCGATGGCAAGATGCGCGAGATCCGCAGCAGCGGCAAAGTCATCGGCGCCGACCGCATCGCCGTGATGGCCGCGCTGAACATCACCCATGACCTGTTGCACAAGGAAGAGCGTCCGGATATCCAGGCCAGCGGTTCGACCCGTGAGCAAGTGCGCGACTTGCTCGATCGTGTCGATCTGGTGCTCGCCGACGAGCAGAGCACCGGCAAGGGCTGATTCGACTGGCGGCTTGAGGTATACTCGCGGCACTCCCTGGGGTGCTTGCCAGTTGACGATGTCCCGGAGCCGATTCGCACTACCCTGGAAGTTGCACGTTGGGCTGGTGTGCATGTCCGCTAGACGGAAAGCCTTAAAGTCTACTGCTTCTTCCACCTTGAACTTTCGGGTTCAAGGGCTGAGTTGACAGCGGTACATCCGGGGAGCCTGATTCGAATCCGATGTCGGTGTGTGCCGACATCGGATTTTTTATGCGTACGTTTTTGCATCCACCTGCCGAAGCCGAACCATGACCGAACCCGCGCTGCTGCCCCGCCCGCAACTCCGCCGCCTGCTGCGCAAGGCGCGCCGCGCCCTGACGCCGAGCGAGCAACGCCAGGCCGCCCAGGGCCTGTTCCGGCAACTGGCGCAAGACCCGCATTTTCGCCGGGCGAAACACATTTCCCTGTACCTGCCCACCGACGGTGAAATCGATCCGCGTCTGCTGCTGCGCGAAGCGCAACGCCGGGGCAAGGCGACCTATCTGCCGGTGCTCAGTGCATGGCCGCGGACCAAAATGGTCTTCCAGCGCATCCGCCCCGGCGAAAAGCTCATCCCCAATCGCTTCCGCATCCTTGAGCCACGGGCCAATCTGGCTCGGCAACGCAAGGTCTGGGCGCTGGATCTGGTGCTGCTACCCTTGGTGGGCTTTGACGATGTCGGCGGGCGACTGGGGATGGGCGGCGGCTTTTACGATCGCAGCCTGGCGTACCTGGCGCGGCGCAAAAAGTGGCGCAAGCCGACGCTGCTGGGTCTGGCCCATGAATGTCAGAAAGTCGAACGGTTGGCGCAGGCAAGCTGGGATGTACCGTTACAGGGCACGGTCACCGACAAGGCGTGGTATTTCGCGGGATAGGACGCCGCGCAGAACAGCGGCGTCGAGCAAGTCGTTTCAGCGTTTGAACGCGGTCGACTGTTGAACCTGTTGCGCCACTTCAATCGGCGCATCGGTCTTGGCGGTCCACAGGCTTTGCGCATAACCGGTGGTTACAACGCCCAGGCCGAACAAAATTACCAAAGTCCATAGCAAATCCGGTTTGCGTTTCATCGATTGCCCCCCTCAAGGCACATCATCACGATGACAGCAGCGGTTTCCATTCGTAGGCCGTGCAGCAGCGTCAAGCTTTAAAGGCCGGCATTTTGCGACAACGTGAACCCGCGCGCAAATGCTGACGTCAACCGACTGTCGGTTTGTCATAAAATTGCCCGACAACCTGCCCAATGACCGCTTCAGGAGCACACCACATGGCCTACTGGCTGATGAAATCAGAGCCCGACGAACTCTCGATCAAGGCTTTGGAGAAGCTCGGCAAGGCGCGCTGGGACGGGGTTCGCAACTATCAGGCACGCAACTTCCTGCGGGCGATGGCGGTGGGCGATGAGTTCTTTTTCTATCATTCCAGTTGCCCGGAACCGGGAATTGCAGGGATTGGCAAAATAATCGAAGCGGCCTATCCGGATCCGACGGCGCTTGAACCCAAGAGTCATTACTTCGATTCCAAGGCGACGCCGGAGAAAAATGCCTGGAGCGCGATCGATGTGGCGCACGTCGAGACGTTTGCGCGGGTGTTGAAGCTCGATTATCTGAAGCAGCAAACGGCGCTGGCCGAGCTGCCGCTGGTGCAGAAGGGATCGCGGCTGTCAGTGATGCCGGTGACGGCGGAGCAGTGGGCGGCAGTGATTGCGCTCAAGCCCTGATTCATTTTGCGCCTGCCAAAATGCAATCGCTGGCAAGCCAGCTCCCACAGGTTTTTCGGGTGGTCACTAATTAAGTGTTCACTGAAAATCCCTGTGGGAGCTGGCTTGCCAGCGATGGGGCCCGCCCGGACAGCAGAGGACTTACTGAATGATCAGGTTGTTGAACAACAGATCCTCAACCACCGGTTTGCCGGTCTCGTCATTCATCACTTGCTGGGTCTGCTTCAGCGCTTCCTGACGCAGTTTTTCCTTGCCTTCGATGCTACCCATCGCCTCGGCGCTCTGCTGGGTAAACAGCGCCACCAGTTGGTTGCGGATCAGCGGCTCGTTGGCCTTGACCAGTTTGGTCGCTTCATCGCCCGTCACGCGCAAGGCCACATCGGCCTTGTAGACCTTGAGCTTCGTCGTGCCGTCCAGCCCATAGTTGCCGACGAACGGCGGGCTCAGGGTGATGTAGTTGACCTTCGGCGCCGCGCCTTCTTTGGCTTCTTCGGCCGAGGCTGCCAGAGGCAGAGTTAGGGCCAGCAATAACATGATCCACGCTTTCACAATTCGCTCCTTATCCGGTTTGCGGCCTAGCATAACGACCCGCCGCGCAAGCACAAGCTTATGGCTGACTATCAGGGCCGGGCATGCTCGTTGACCCGTTGATTCACACACCTACACTTATCGGCCATCACTCCCAAAGGAATAGCCCTGATGAAAGCCGTGCTGTGCAAAGCCTTCGGCCCTGCCGAATCGCTGGTGCTGGAAGACGTCGCCAGTCCTGTCGCCAAGAAGAACGAAATCCTGCTGGACGTGCACGCCGCCGGGGTGAACTTCCCGGACACGCTGATCATTGAGGGCAAGTACCAGTTCAAGCCGCCCTTCCCGTTCTCGCCGGGCGGCGAGGCGGCCGGCGTGGTCCGCGAGGTCGGGGAAAAGGTCAGCCATTTGAGGGTCGGCGACCGGGTCATGGCCCTGACCGGCTGGGGCAGTTTCGCCGAGCAGGTCGCCGTTGCCGGCTACAACGTGCTGCCGATTCCTGAGTCGATGGATTTCAACGTCGCTGCCGCCTTCAGCATGACCTACGGCACCTCGATGCATGCGCTCAAGCAGCGCGCCAACCTGCAAGCGGGCGAAACCCTGCTGGTGCTCGGTGCCTCCGGCGGCGTCGGCCTCGCCGCTGTGGAAATCGGCAAAGCCATGGGTGCCCGGGTCATCGCCGCTGCCAGCAGCGCCGAGAAACTCGCGGTGGCTAAAGCGGCTGGTGCCGATGAGCTGATCAACTACAGCGAAAGCAATCTCAAGGACGAAATCAAACGCCTCACCGACGGCCAGGGTGCGGACGTGATTTACGACCCGGTCGGCGGCGACCTGTTCGACCAGGCCATTCGTGCCATCGCCTGGAACGGTCGCCTGCTGGTGGTCGGTTTCGCCAGCGGACGCATCCCGGAACTGCCGGTCAACCTCGCCCTGCTCAAAGGGGCGGCCGTACTTGGGGTGTTCTGGGGCTCTTTCGCCCAGCGCCAGCCGCAGGACAACGCGGCGAATTTCCAGCAACTGTTCGGCTGGTTTGCCGAGGGCAAGCTCAAGCCGCTGGTGTCGCAAGTCTATCCGCTGAGCAATGCGGCGCAGGCGATTGATGATTTGGGCCAGCGTAGAGCCGTAGGCAAGGTGGTGGTCCAGGTGCGCTGATTCCGTAGAGCGATCCGGATCAGGACCCGGATCGCTTTGGTCTTTGAGCTTCATTGCCTTCATGCCTTCCTTTTAGCATGCAGGACTTTTCCCCAAGAATTGCCTTACTTCGACCCGCCAAACCGCAGAATCCCGCCAATATGATTATTCCCACAACGTCCTGCGTTTATACCTGAGCGACATGTTCATAAAGGAACGCTCGACAGCTCAAATTTCCGCTGTTTTGCCGACGTGAAGCGGTGCTATTTTCGGTAACGAAACTGTAACATTCGCATCCGCAGTCAAAACAAGAAAACTGGAGCTCTTGAATGTTTGCTTTCTTTCGTCCTGCCGCACATCAGGCTCCATTGCCTGAAGAAAAAATAGACAGCACCTACCGGCGCCTGCGCTGGCAGATCTTCGCCGGTATCTTTATCGGCTACGCCGGTTACTACCTGCTGCGCAAAAACTTCTCGCTGGCCATGCCTTACTTGATCGACGAAGGCTACAGCCGGGGCGATCTGGGCCTGGCGATGTCGGCGATCGCCATCGCCTACGGCTTGTCGAAGTTCCTCATGGGCCTGGTGTCCGACCGTTCCAACCCGCGCTTCTTCCTGCCGTTCGGCCTGCTGGTGTCGGCGGGGGTGATGTTCGTTTTCGGTTTCGCGCCCTGGGCAACGTCCAGCGTGACCATGATGTTCATCCTGCTATTCATCAATGGCTGGGCCCAGGGCATGGGCTGGCCGCCAAGCGGACGGACGATGGTGCACTGGTGGTCGCAGAAGGAACGCGGTGGTGTGGTCTCGGTGTGGAACGTGGCGCATAACGTCGGCGGCGGCCTGATCGGCCCGCTGTTCCTGATCGGCATGGGCCTGTTCAACGATTGGCACGCGGCGTTCTATGTGCCGGCTGCCGTGGCGCTGGGCGTGGCGGTATTTGCCTTCATCACCATGCGCGATACCCCGCAATCGGTAGGCCTGCCACCGATCGAGCAATACAAGAACGATTACCCGGAAGGCTACGATGCCAGCCACGAAGACGAATTCAGCGCCAAGGAAATCTTCGTCAAATACGTGCTGCGCAACAAAATGCTCTGGTACATCGCGCTGGCCAACGTCTTCGTCTACCTGCTGCGCTACGGCGTACTGGACTGGGCGCCGACCTATCTGAAGGAAGCCAAGGGTTTCACCGTGGATAAAACCTCGTGGGCCTATTTCTTCTATGAGTGGGCGGGCATCCCGGGCACGCTGTTGTGCGGCTGGATGTCGGACAAGATCTTCCGTGGCAACCGTGGCCTGACCGGCATGGTGTTCATGGCACTGGTGACAGTCGCCACGCTGGTTTACTGGCTCAATCCGGCCGGCAACCCGATGGTCGACATGATCGCGCTGCTGTCGATCGGCTTCCTGATCTACGGCCCGGTGATGCTGATCGGTTTGCAGGCGCTGGAACTGGCACCGAAGAAGGCCGCCGGCACCGCAGCGGGATTCACCGGTCTGTTCGGTTATCTGGGTGGTTCGGTCGCGGCCAGCGCGGCGATGGGCTACACCGTCGACCATTTCGGCTGGGACGGCGGCTTTGTGTTGCTGGTGAGCGCTTGCCTGCTGGCGATGGCCTTCCTTGCGCCAACGCTATGGCACAAGCAAGTCGCCAGTCAGAGCCGCGAAGCGGTCGCTTGATCACTGTGTGATTTACAGCGCTTGAGCCGCGCCTCCAGATTGCGGTCTGGCATGGCGTGGCTGCGCAGGGCGTGGGCGGTCTGCTCGACATAATCGCGAGTGGTGCCGTAACGCCCGCAAGCGCTTGCGAACACCTGGCTCAGCACATGATCCGGCAAGTTGCCGGCATAGCTGGGCAGGTGTCGCTCCAGAACGAATCCCAAGGCCTGTACCCGAGTACCATCTTCGAGCCGGCAATTGAGCCAGTGCGGGCGATAGGAAGGGAACGGCATTTCACGTTTCCACAGGGCATACAGCGCGGTATCGAGATTGTCCTCCGGCAAACGGTAGGCAAAACCGCTGCAGGAACCGCCGCGATCCAGACCAAATACCAGACCGGGCATTTCCGGCGTACCACGGTGCTCATGGGACCAGAGGTACAAGCCGCGATGATAGCCATGCACACGACCGCGCATGCGCTCGACCGCTGTGCATTCCGGTCGCCAGATCAGCGAGCCATACGCGAACAGCCACACCGGTCCGCCCTTGTGGCGAGCCATGGTCGATTGCATGGAAGCGAGAAGTTGTTCGTGCGTCAGCTGCGGCCCAAGATCGAGTCGCGGAGGGTAAGCCAGGTTCAGAATTGCGTTTTCAATGGCGCTCATGGCGAATAGCGTTCAGCTCCCCGCGGGTGAAGAATTACTTAATAGAACGCACCGCTGTAACAGTAAGGCACATATGTTTTAAGGCAAATTAAGTGCCACTGATTAATTGCCTATTAATATATAACCTAGCGGTATTTATGTAATTACTTAAATACCGATCGGCTATATGCAGAGTTATAACGCATTACCAGCGCTACGCATAAACCAATGTGGGAGCGAGCTTGCTCGCGAAAGCGATCGGTCAGTCGACATCAATGGTGACTGCCAAACCGCATTCGCGAGCAAGCTCGCTCCCACATTTTCAAGAGCGCGGTGCGTAGGCGAATACGTCAGCGCGCATCTGATGCGCATCCATTCCCGCTTCGACCAGCGCGTCCAGCGTGCCGTAGACCATGGCGGGCGAACCGCTGGCATAGACGTGCAACGGTTTCAGGTCGGGGAA
This sequence comes from Pseudomonas sp. SWRI99, assembly GCF_014270125.1. NCBI lineage: Bacteria > Pseudomonadati > Pseudomonadota > Gammaproteobacteria > Pseudomonadales > Pseudomonadaceae > Pseudomonas > Pseudomonas sp. SWRI99. Next base: position 171,007 of record NZ_JABWQR010000007.1, read on the forward strand.
GTCCTCGCAAACCGCTTCATGCAGCATCCCGCAGCGCCCTTCCCAGCCACACTGATCGCTGACCACTTTGTGCAGAAACAGGTTGGGCAGTTTCAGCCATTCGTCCCAATGTTCGATCTGGTAGAAATCTTCCGGGCGGCGGACGCCCCAGTACAGATGCACCGGATGCTTGAAGCCTTCAGCGCGGCAATGTTCGATCAGACTGTGAATCTGGCCCATGCCGGTACCGGCGGCGACCAGCACCAGCGGGCCGTCGGGCAATTCGGCAAGGTGGGTATCGCCGAACGGCAGTTCGACGCGCACCAGCGTGTTGCGTTGCAGTTGCTCGATCAGGCTCAGTGCACTGGCTTCGCGCGCCAGCACGTGAATTTCCAGATCGCGCCCGCCATGGGGCGCCGAAGCCATGGAAAATGCTGATTTCTCGCCGCTCTCGCGCTCGATCATCAGGTACTGGCCGGCGTGATAGCGCGGCGGTTTGCCCGCCGGCGCACGCAGACGCACCCGCCAGGTATCGCCGCCGACCTCACGGCATTCAATGACCTGACAGGACAGGCTGCGCACCGGCAACTCGCCCAGCGCCAGCACGCCATCCCAGAGCAACACGCAGTCTTCCAGCGGCTCGGCGATGCAAGTGTAGAACTCGCCATGATCGTGCACGTTGCCCGCCTGTTCGACGCGGCCTTCCACCAGCAGCGCCGCACACACGTGACAATTACCGTTGCGGCAGCTTTGCGGGCAGTCGTAGCCCAGGCGCCGCGCGCCGTCGAGAATCCGCTCACCGGGCCGTATCTCAAGCACCGCTCCGGAGGGCTGCAGGGTTACACGCATCAATCTATTCCTAATTGATTCCATATGGCATCGATCCGCTGGGTAACGGCGTCGTCCTTGACAATCACACGGCCCCACTCGCGAGTGGTCTCGCCCGGCCACTTGTGGGTGGCGTCCAGACCCATCTTCGAACCCAGGCCGGAAACCGGCGAGGCGAAGTCGAGATAGTCGATGGGCGTGTTATCGATCATCACCGTATCGCGCTTGGGGTCCATGCGCGTGGTGATGGCCCAGATCACATCATTCCAGTCACGGGCGTTGATATCGTCGTCGGTGACGATAACGAACTTGGTGTACATGAACTGTCGCAAAAACGACCAGACACCGAGCATCACGCGCTTGGCATGCCCCGGATACGACTTCTTCATGGTCACGATGGCCATGCGGTACGAGCAGCCTTCCGGCGGCAGGTAAAAGTCGGTGATCTCCGGGAACTGCTTTTGCAGGATCGGCACGAACACTTCGTTGAGTGCCACGCCGAGAATCGCCGGCTCATCCGGCGGACGACCGGTGTAGGTGCTGTGGTAGATCGGCTTGATCCGGTGAGTGATGCGCTCGACGGTGAACACCGGGAAGCTGTCGACTTCGTTGTAGTAACCGGTGTGGTCGCCGTAGGGGCCTTCATCGGCCATCTCGCCCGGATGAATCACGCCTTCGAGGATGATCTCGGCGGTGGCCGGCACCTGCAGGTCGTTGCCACGGCACTTGACCAGTTCGGTGCGGTTGCCGCGCAGCAGACCGGCGAAGGCGTATTCGGAGAGGCTGTCCGGGACGGGCGTCACCGCACCGAGAATCGTCGCCGGGTCGGCGCCAAGCGCCACGGACACCGGGAACGGCTGGCCCGGGTGCCTCTCGCACCACTCGCGAAAATCAAGGGCACCGCCACGGTGGCTGAGCCAGCGCATGATCACCTTGTTGCGGCCGATCACCTGCTGGCGGTAGATGCCGAGGTTCTGGCGCTCCTTGTTCGGACCTTTGGTGACGGTCAGACCCCAAGTGATGAGCGGGCCGACGTCGCCGGGCCAGCAGGTCTGCACTGGCAGCATCGCCAGATCGACGTCATCGCCTTCGATGACGACTTCCTGGCACACCGCATCTTTGACGACTTTCGGCGCCATCGAGATGATCTTGCGGAAAATCGGCAGCTTCGACCACGCGTCCTTCAAGCCCTTCGGCGGCTCCGGCTCCTTGAGGAAGGCCAGCAGCTTGCCGATTTCGCGCAGCTCGCTGACCGACTCGGCGCCCATGCCCATGGCCACGCGTTCAGGGGTGCCGAACAGGTTGCCGAGCACCGGAATGTCGTAGCCCGTGGGCTTTTCGAACAACAGCGCCGGCCCCTTGGCCCGCAGCGTGCGGTCGCACACCTCCGTCATCTCCAGCACCGGCGAGACGGGAATGTGGATGCGTTTCAACTCTCCGCGCTGCTCAAGCTGCTGCACGAAATCCCGAAGATCCTTGAATTTCATTGACGATGGCACCCTCAAAATAGGCGTACATCCTACCTGCTCTGACGGGCAAACAGCAGCCCGTCAGTGCCCGGCATCGCTCAATTTTGGCTTGCGCCCAGCAGCATCGGCGCAAACAGCGGACTCAGCCGCGCGCTGCCGGCGTCGGAAAGGTGATCGGCGTCCTTGTACTGCGAGTGGCCATCGACATCAATCATGCACAGGCCGTCCTTGCACATCAGCGGCGTCGGGTCGATGACGTGCACACCGGCATCCGCTGCATTCATCGAGCCGAACAGCTCAGTGAAGAATTGCTGGCGAGCCAGATGTTCGCCGAGCGGGCGACCCAGCCCTTCTGCCGAACGGCCGATGCGCGCCAGGCTGGTCAGGCGACTGATGTAGCTCTTGTGCTGCAGCGGTACTTCCTTGAACAGCCAGACCTGCACGCCAGCCTCGCGCAGCTCGCCGACCTGCGCCTTGATCGCGGCCGCCATGCGCTTCTCGGACTGCGCAACATTGCGCGAAGGATCGAGCAGGAACTGCTTGTCGCCGTCGCCGTCCTCGCGGCCGTAGACATACAAACTCCAGTTTGCCGCCAGCACCACGTCCTTGATGCCCAGTTCACGGACCAATTGCATGTTGCGCTGGTTGAATTGCTTGCACTGCGGGCGCAAGGCGTCATCGATGATCGGCGGGCATCCCGTGAGGCTGTAAAGCCACACCGGCTGACCGTCACGCTGGCTATTGCCTTCGATGGCCGGCAGCAGCGCAGCGGTATGACTGTCGCCCCAGAACATCTTCGTCGGGACAATCTTCTGATCGCCGCCCACGCGACACGCCTTGTCCAGCGTCTTGTCCTTGCTCATGTGCATGCATTTCATTTGCCCGGCGTTCCATTCCTGGGACTGCGCATATTCGAGGGCCTTGCCGCTCAGACGCTCAGGCACGCCGTCCGCCGAACGGATGGCCGAGCCGACCACGGCCAGCGCAGTAATGGAAACAAGCCCACCGACCAGCACCGAGTTACGGCTGGCAAACACGCGCTTCTCGCGAAACGGCAGCTCGACACAGCGCAGGCTCAGCCACGCCAGCGCCACTGCCAGCGCAATCCAGCCAACAGCTTCCAGCGGCTGAATGCCGTCGATAGAGATGGCGTTGGCATACACATAAATCGGCCAATGCCACAGGTACAGCGAGTAGGACAACAGACCGATCCACACCATCGGCCGCAGGCTCAACAGCTGGCCGGCCAAGGTCGGGCCACGTGCGCCCGACCAAATCAATGCAGTCGTACCGAGCACCGGCAACAACGCTGCCCAACCCGGAAACACCGTGGTTTTGTCAAAGGTGAATACCGCCAGCAGCACCGCCGCCAGTCCGGCCAGGCCGACCGCTTGTCGAACCCAAAGCCGCGGCGCGTGCTTTGCTGCCGGCAGTACCGCGAGCATGGCGCCGCAGAGCAGTTCCCAGGCGCGGGTCGGCAGCGAGAAGAAAGCGAATTCCGGACGGCGCTCGATGTAAACGATGTTCAGCCCGAACGACACCAGCAGCACCGCGAACAGCATCCAGCGCCAGTGCCGGACGTAACGCATCAACAGCACCATCATTAGCGGGAAGAAGATGTAGTACTGCTCTTCTACCGCCAGCGACCAGGTATGCAGCAACGGTTTCAGATCCGACGCCGGCTCGAAATAGCCGTCTTCGCGCATGAACAGGATGTTGGAAATGAACAGCGACTGGTAACGAATCGTCCGTCCCAGGTCGGACAGGTCTTTGGCCGTCAGCAGCAACCAGCCCAACGCTAGAGTCACCACCACGACTAGCGTCAGCGCCGGCAGAATGCGCCGGGCACGACGGCCCCAGAAATCGAGAAAGCTGAAGCGCTGCGCACTGATTTCACGGAACAGGATCGAGGTGATCAGAAAACCGGAAATGACGAAGAAAACGTCGACGCCGACAAAGCCGCCGCTGAATGTAGTGAATCCGAAATGAAACAGCACGACGGGAAGAACCGCGAGTGCGCGTAAACCGTCGATATCACGGCGATTGCCAAACGTGTGCATGTAAAACCTTACCTGTTCTGGATACAGAGTCCCTTGAAGGCGCGAAGTTAGCAGCCGCGCAAGCTTCAATCCAGATACAAATAAAATCGCAGGCAAAAAAAGCGCCCCTCGCGGGACGCCTTTTTCAACGACTTGCTGTTATTTGCGCTTCATCGACAAGAAAAACTCGTCGTTGGTCTTGGTCGTTTTCAGCTTGTCGACCAGGAACTCGATGGCAGCGATTTCGTCCATCGGGTGCAGCAGCTTGCGCAGAATCCACATGCGCTGCAGCTCGTCGTCGGCGGTCAGCAACTCTTCGCGGCGAGTGCCGGAACGGTTGATGTTGATGGCCGGGAACACACGCTTCTCGGCGATCCTGCGATCCAGAGGCAGCTCCATGTTGCCGGTACCCTTGAACTCTTCGTAGATCACTTCGTCCATCTTCGAGCCGGTTTCAACCAGCGCGGTGGCGATAATGGTCAGCGAGCCGCCTTCTTCGATGTTGCGCGCCGCACCGAAGAAACGCTTCGGCTTCTCCAGGGCGTGGGCATCGACACCACCGGTCAGGACCTTGCCGGAGCTCGGGATCACGGTGTTGTAGGCACGGGCCAGACGGGTGATGGAGTCGAGCAGGATCACCACGTCTTTCTTGTGTTCGACCAGGCGCTTGGCCTTCTCGATGACCATTTCGGCCACTTGCACGTGACGGGTCGGCGGCTCGTCGAACGTCGAGGCGACCACTTCGCCGCGCACGGTGCGCTGCATTTCGGTCACTTCTTCCGGACGCTCGTCGATCAACAGCACGATCAGATGAACTTCCGGATTGTTACGGGCGATGTTCGCGGCGATGTTCTGCAGCATGATCGTCTTGCCGGCTTTCGGTGGCGCCACGATCAGGCCACGCTGGCCTTTGCCGATCGGCGCGCACAGGTCGATCACACGGCCGGTCAAGTCTTCGGTGGAACCGTTACCGGCTTCCATCTTCATGCGCACGGTCGGGAACAGCGGCGTCAGGTTCTCGAAGAGAATCTTGTTCTTCGCGTTCTCCGGACGATCGAAGTTGATCGTGTCGACCTTGAGCAGGGCGAAATACCGCTCACCTTCCTTCGGAGGGCGAATCTTGCCAACGATGGTGTCACCGGTGCGCAAGTTGAAGCGGCGGATCTGGCTTGGCGAGACGTAGATATCGTCAGGGCCGGCCAGGTAGGAAGCGTCTGCGGAGCGCAGGAAGCCGAAGCCGTCCTGGAGAATCTCCAGCACGCCATCACCGGAGATTTCCTCGCCGCTCTTGGCGTGCTTTTTCAGCAGGGAGAAAATCACGTCCTGCTTGCGCGAACGGGCCATATTTTCTATGCCCATCTGTTCGGCCAATTCGAGCAGTTCGGTAATCGGCTTTTGCTTGAGTTCAGTCAGATTCATATAGGAATGACGTAATCATTTATGGAGGGGGGAAATTAAGCTTTTGGCTTAATGAGGCCGCGCCGCGGAGAAGGCGACAGGATCGCGAACTAATTCGAAAAGGAGTGCGTCGGCGACGGCTAGCAGGGGGCAGTGGAGAAACCAGTGCGGGGCCGAATGTACCACCTGAGTTTCGGAGCGTCTAGCCCTGAATACGCAAAAAGCCCCGCGAATTGCGGGGCTTTTTTTCAGCGTTTTACTGCGACGCTTAGATGTTGGCGTCGAGGAAAGCCGCCAGTTGCGACTTCGACAGGGCGCCGACCTTGGTCGCTTCAACGTTGCCGTTCTTGAACAGCATCAGCGTCGGGATACCGCGCACGCCATGCTTGGCCGGGGTTTCCTGGTTTTCGTCGATGTTCAGTTTGGCGACGGTCAGCTTGCCTTTGTAAGTCTCGGCAATTTCGTCCAGAACCGGTGCGATCATTTTGCAAGGGCCGCACCATTCAGCCCAGTAGTCGACCAGGACAGCGCCTTCGGCCTTGAGTACGTCGGCTTCGAAGCTAGCGTCGCTAACGTGTTTGATCAGATCGCTGCTCATGGAATTCTCCAGGTTGTAAGCAAAAAAACGTGGCCCATCATAGCCGCCCTTCCCTTGTTCAGGAAGTCGCAGATGATTGAGTGTTGCTATGGCCCTTGATGAGTTTCGGTATAGCTCAAATCACCCGGCGACGGGAGCGATGAAGGCGATTCCGGTACGCAGGGCCGCATTGCGCACGTGTTCCTGCATGGCTTTTTGCGCAGCCGCCGACGCACGGCGGGCCAGAGCGCGGAGGATCTTGCGGTGTTCCTGCCAGGTTTCCATGGCGCGCTCGGCGCGGATGAACGGCAGTTTCTGGCTTTCGAGAAAGATTTCGGCGCTGGCGGTGAGGATGCTCAGCATCGCCTGATTACCACTGGCCAGCAGGATGCGCCGATGGAATTCGAAGTCGAGTTTCGCCGCCGCTTCGAAGTCGCCGCCGCGCAATTGCTCGCGCATCGCCGCGACGTTGTCTTCCAGCGCATCCAGATCAAACGTGCTCAACGTGGTCGCTGCCAGCCCGGCGGCAAAACCCTCCAGCGCGTAGCGCAGCTGGAAGATGTCCAGCGGCGAGGCCTGCTCCGCGAACGGCCAGCCCGGCGCTTCGCCGCGCGGCAGCTCCACCGGCGACTGCACAAACACGCCCTTGCCCGGTTGAATACTGACCACGCCCAACGCGCTCAGCGACGACAACGCCTCACGCAGCGATGCCCGGCTGACGCCCAGTTGCAGCGCCAGATCCCGTTGCGAAGGCAAGGCAGCGCCAGCGCCGAAGCCCTGTTCGGTGATCAGTTTGCGGATCGCTTGCAGCGCCACTTCGGGTACGGCGCGGGAGATCGAATTCATGGTTTGCGGACGCGTCAGGGCCAAGGTGCGGCTAGTTGTAAAGCTATTCGCCGAGTCCGGCAAGTCGTGCCCCAGCGGGGTTCGGCGCGCACCGTCGATGCGCCATCGCAGTGCGAAATGCGACCTGACTGTTCAGACCAGTAAGACCGAACGAAGCCGCTGATACCGCGGCTTGCGCAGGCAAATGCCAAGCGTTGGCACGGCCCATGCTCTGTCCGATCGCAGAAACCACTTCCCGCCGATCCGGAGATTGTCCATGACCCAGCGTTACAGCGCCCTCCTCGCTTCCCTGTTTGCCGGCCTGCTGCTGTGCCAGGCTCCCGCTCACGCCGACGGTCTGGACGACGTGGTCAAACGCGGCACGCTGAAAGTTGCCGTGCCTCAGGATTTCCCGCCGTTCGGCTCGGTCGGCCCGGACATGAAGCCGCGCGGACTGGACATCGACACGGCGAAACTGCTCGCCGACCAGCTCAAGGTCAAACTTGAGCTGACCCCGGTCAACAGCACCAACCGCATCCCGTTCCTCACCACCGGCAAGGTCGATCTGGTGATTTCCAGCCTCGGCAAAAACGCCGAGCGCGAGAAAGTCATCGATTTCTCCCGCGCCTACGCGCCGTTCTACCTCGCTGTGTTCGGCCCGCCAGACGCCGCCATCACCAGCCTCGACGACCTCAAAGGTAAAACCATCAGCGTTACCCGCGGCGCCATCGAAGATATCGAACTGACCAAGGTCGCCCCCGAAGGCGTGACCATCAAACGCTTCGAGGACAACAACTCGACTATCGCCGCTTACCTGGCCGGCCAGGTCGATCTGATCGCCAGCGGCAACGTGGTGATGGTCGCCATCAGCGAAAAGAACCCGAAGCGCGTGCCAGCGCTGAAAGTGAAGCTCAAGGATTCGCCGGTTTACGTCGGTGTGAACAAGAACGAAGCGGCGCTGCTGGCCAAGGTCAACGACATCCTCAACACCGCCAAGGCTGACGGCGCACTGGAAAAGAACTCGCAGACCTGGCTGAAAGAGCCGCTGCCGGCCGATCTCTGATCGACTGCGCGGGAGACCTTCATGGCTTATCAGTTCGATTTTTTGCCGGTGGTGGAAAACACCGACCTGCTGCTGCGCGGCGCACTGTTCACCCTTGAGCTGACCGCCATCGGCGCGTTGCTCGGGGTGGGCGTGGGCATTGTCGGGGCGCTGGTGCGGGCGTGGCACATCCGCCCGTTCTCGGCAATCTTTGGCGTTTACGTCGAGTTGATCCGCAACACGCCGTTTCTGGTGCAGTTGTTCTTCATCTTCTTCGGCCTGCCGTCGCTCGGTGTGCAAATCTCCGAGTGGCAGGCGGCGGTGCTGGCAATGGTGATAAACCTCGGCGCCTATTCGACCGAGATCATTCGCGCCGGCATTCAGGCGATCCCCCGTGGGCAACTGGAGGCCGCCGCAGCCTTGGCCATGACGCGCTTCGAAGCGTTCCGCCACGTGGTGCTGCTGCCGGCGCTGGGCAAGGTCTGGCCGGCGCTGAGCAGCCAGATCATCATCGTCATGCTCGGTTCGGCGGTGTGCTCGCAGATCGCCACGGAAGAACTGAGCTTCGCCGCGAACTTCATTCAGTCGCGCAACTTCCGCGCCTTTGAGACCTATGCGCTGACCACGCTGATCTACCTGTGCATGGCGCTGCTGATCCGCCAATTGCTCAACTGGTTCGGTCGCCGGTTCATCGCCAGGAGCAGCCAATGAGCGACTTCACTTTCTGGGACATCCTGCGCAACCTGCTCACCGGCCTGCAATGGACGCTGGCGCTGTCGCTGGTGGCGTTCATTGGTGGCGGCCTTGTCGGACTGCTGATTCTGGTGATGCGCATCTCGAAAAACACCTTGCCGAGCAGCATTGCCCGCACCTGGATCGAGTTGTTCCAGGGCACGCCATTGTTGATGCAACTGTTTCTGGTGTTCTTCGGCGTAGCCCTGGCAGGGATCGAGATTTCGCCGTGGATGGCCGCGGCGATCGCCCTGACCCTGTTCACCAGCGCCTATCTGGCGGAGATCTGGCGCGGTTGCGTCGAGGCCATTCCCCACGGTCAGTGGGAAGCCTCCTCGAGCCTGGCGCTCAATCCGCTGGAGCAACTGCGCTACGTGATCCTGCCGCAGGCGCTGCGCATCGCTGTGGCGCCAACCGTGGGCTTCTCGGTGCAAGTGGTCAAAGGTACGGCGGTGACGTCGATCATCGGCTTCACCGAACTGACCAAGACCGGCGGCATGCTCGCCAACGCCACGTTTGAACCGTTCATGGTCTACGGCCTCGTCGCCCTCGGCTACTTCCTGCTCTGCTACCCCCTGTCCCTCAGTGCGCGCTACCTGGAAAGGAGACTGCATGCCTCTGCTTAGAATTTCCGCCCTGCATAAATACTACGGCGATCACCATGTACTCAAAGGCATCGACCTCAGCGTCGAGGAAGGCCAGGTGGTGGCGATCATCGGCCGCAGCGGCTCGGGCAAGTCCACGTTGCTACGCACCCTCAATGGTCTGGAGTCGATCAACGACGGCGTGATCGAAGTCGACGGCGAATACCTCGACGCCGCCCGCGCCGACTTGCGCAGCCTGCGGCAGAAAGTCGGCATGGTGTTCCAGCAGTTCAACCTGTTCCCGCACCTGACCGTGGGCGAGAACGTCATGCTGGCGCCGCAAGTGGTGCAGAAAGTGCCGAAGGCCAAGGCCGCGCAATTGGCGCGCGAGATGCTTGAACGTGTCGGCCTGGGGGAAAAATTCGATGCCTTTCCGGACCGGTTGTCTGGCGGTCAGCAACAGCGCGTGGCGATCGCCCGGGCTCTGGCGATGTCGCCGAAAGTCTTGTTATGCGATGAAATCACCTCGGCGCTCGATCCGGAACTGGTCAATGAAGTGCTCAGCGTGGTGCGGCAACTGGCGAAGGAAGGCATGACCTTGATCATGGTCACCCACGAAATGCGCTTTGCCCGGGAAGTGGGCGACAAACTGGTGTTCATGCACCACGGCAAGGTACATGAGGTGGGAGATCCGAAGGTGCTGTTTGCGAATCCGCAGACGGCGGAATTGGCCAACTTCATTGGCACCGTGGAAACCGCCAACTGACGCTGCACATACCTGTGGCGAGGGAGCTTGCTCCCGCTCGGCTGCGCAGCAGTCGTAAAACCCGCCGACCGCGAATGGCCGGGCTGTCGCGGTGAATGGTTTAAGGGCCGCTTCGCAACCCAGCGGGAGCAAGCTCCCTCGCCACAGAGGTTGTACCAAATCAAGGCTTTGCGCCATGTGCGTTGGCGCCAGCGTTTGATCGTGGCACGATGGCGGGGTTATCGACCGAGACCCCCTGACCATGCCGCAATCCCAAGCCAAGAATCTGTCCCTGATCGCCGCAATCGACCTGGGCTCCAACAGCTTTCACATGGTCGTGGCCAAGGCCCAGAACGGCGAAATCCGCATCCTTGAGCGCCTCGGCGAAAAGGTGCAACTGGCCGCGGGTATCGACGACGCGCGCCAGCTCAACGAAGAATCGATGCAGCGCGGCCTCGATTGCCTCAAGCGTTTTGCCCAACTGATCAACGGTATGCCGCTCGGCGCCGTGCGCATTGTCGGCACTAACGCCCTGCGCGAGGCGCGCAACCGCGGCGAATTCATCCGCCGTGCCGAAGAAATCCTCGGCCATCCGGTGGAAGTCATTTCCGGTCGTGAAGAAGCGCGACTGATTTACCTCGGCGTGTCGCACACCCTCGCCGACACCCCCGGCAAACGCCTGGTGGCCGATATCGGCGGCGGCAGTACCGAGTTCATTATCGGCCAGCGTTTCGAGCCGTTGCTGCGTGAAAGCCTGCAAATGGGTTGCGTGAGCTTTACCCAGCGCTATTTCAAGGACGGCAAGATCACCCCCGCCCGCTACGCCCAGGCCTATACGGCGGCGCGGCTGGAGATCATGAGCATCGAACACGCCCTGCACCGCCTGACCTGGGATGAAGCCATCGGCTCCTCGGGCACCATTCGCGCCATCGGCCTGGCGTTGAAGGCCGGCGGACACGGCACAGGCGAAGTCAATGCCGAAGGCCTGGCCTGGCTCAAGCGCCGGCTGTTCAAACTGGGCGACGCCGACAAGATCGACTTCGAAGGCATCAAGCCTGACCGCCGGACCATTTTCCCGGCGGGCCTGGCGATTCTCGAAGCGATTTTCGATGCCCTCGAACTGCAACGCATGGACCACTGCGACGGCGCCCTGCGTGAAGGCGTGCTGTACGACCTGCTCGGCCGCCATCATCACGAAGACGTGCGCGAACGCACCCTGACCTCGCTGATGGAGCGTTACCACGTCGACCTGGAACAAGCCGCGCGGGTGGAACGCAAAGCCCTGCATGCGTTCGACCAGGTCGCGGTGGACTGGGAGCTGGACGACGGCATCTGGCGCGAACTGCTGGGCTGGGCGGCGAAAGTGCACGAAGTCGGCCTCGACATCGCCCACTACCACTACCACAAACACGGCGCCTACCTGATCGAACACTCGGACCTTGCCGGTTTCTCCCGCGAAGACCAGCAAATGCTCGCCCTGCTGGTGCGCGGCCACCGACGCAACATTCCCAAAGACAAGTTTGCCGAATTCGGCGACGACGGCATCAAGCTGATCCGCCTTTGCGTGCTGCTGCGCTTTGCCATCCTGTTCCACCACATTCGTGGCACTCAGGCGATGCCGCAGGTGGTGCTGCACGCCAATGGCGACAGGCTGGAAGTGGAATTCCCGGAGAACTGGCTGGAAGAAAATCAACTGACCCAGGCAGATTTCGGGCTGGAGGCAGATTGGCTGACGCGGGTCGGCATCGTCCTCACGGTGCACTGACAAACTGTGGCGAGGGAGCTTGCTCCCGCTGGACTGCGCAGCAGGCCTACGCTCTTAAAACAAGGGCCGCTCCGCGCCCCAGCGGGAGCAAGCTCCCTCGCCACAGGTTGAATCAGTACAGACACAAAAAAGGCGATCCCGAGGGATCGCCTTTTTTATTGCGCTGACGGTCAGCTGCTCACCGGCAATATCGGACTGCCCAACCGCTCCAGCAACGTCGCCTGCGCACTGCGCGGGTTCTGGTTGCCGGTTGGCGTGTTGCGGATGTAGCGGCCATCCGACTGCAAGCTCCAGCTGTGGGTGTTGTCGGTCAGGTACAGCTCCAGCTCTTTCTTGACCCGGGTCAGCAGCTTCTTGCCCTCGACCGGGAAGCACGTCTCGACACGCTTGTCGAGGTTGCGCTCCATCCAGTCGGCGCTGGAGAGGAACATCTGCTCCTCGCCGCCGTTGAGGAAGTAGAACACTCGGGTATGTTCCAGGAAGCGGCCGATGATCGAGCGCACGTGAATGTTGTGCGAGACCCCGGCGATGCCCGGACGCAGGCAGCACATGCCGCGCACCACCAGATCGATACGCACGCCCGACTGGCTGGCCTTGTACAGCGCGCGGATGATCTTCGGATCGGTCAGCGAGTTGAACTTGGCGATGATGTGCGCCGGTTTGCCTTCAACGGCGAACTGGGTTTCGCGGGCAATCATGTCGAGCATGCCCTTCTTCAGGGTGAACGGCGCATGCAGCAGCTTTTTCATGCGCAGCGTCTTGCCCATGCCGATCAACTGGCTGAACAGTTTGCCAACGTCTTCGCACAAGGCGTCGTCGGAGGTCAGCAGGCTGTAATCGGTGTAAAGCTTGGCGTTACCGGCGTGATAGTTACCGGTGCCGAGGTGCGCGTAGCGGACAATCTCACCGGCCTCACGACGCAGGATCAGCATCATCTTGGCGTGGGTCTTGAAACCGACCACGCCGTAGATCACCACCGCACCGGCCGCTTGCAGACGGCTGGCCAGTTGCAGGTTGGACTCTTCGTCGAAGCGCGCACGCAACTCGATGACCGCCGTGACTTCCTTGCCGTTACGCGCGGCATCCACCAGCGCGTCGACGATCTCGGAGTTGGCCCCGGAGCGGTACAGCGTTTGCCGTACGGCGAGCACATGCGGATCTTTCGCCGCCTGACGCAGCAGGTCGACTACTGGCGTGAACGACTCGAACGGGTGCAGCAGCAGGATGTCCTGCTTGCTGACTACGCTGAAAATGTTTTCGCTGTTCTGCAGCAGTTTCGGGATCTGCGGGGTGAACGGCGTGTATTGCAGCTCCGGATGGCTGTCCAGACCGGTGATACTGAACAGACGCGTCAGGTTGACCGGGCCGTTGACCTGGTACAGCTCGGTCTCGCTCAGGTTGAACTGCTTGAGCAGGTAGTCCGACAGGTGTTTCGGGCAGGTGTCGGCGACTTCCAGCCGCACCGCATCACCGTAACGACGTGAGAACAATTCGCCACGCAGCGCGCGAGCCAGGTCTTCGACGTCTTCGGAGTCGAGCGCCAGGTCGGCGTTTCGGGTCAGACGGAACTGGTAGCAACCTTTTACCTTCATGCCCTGGAACAGGTCGTCGGCATGGGCGTGGATCATCGACGAAAGGAATACATAGTTGTCGCCGGGGCCGCCGACTTCTTCCGGTACCTTGATGATCCGCGGCAGCAGGCGCGGGGCCGGAATAATCGCCAGACCGGAATCGCGACCGAAGGCGTCGATACCTTCGAGCTCGACGATGAAGTTAAGGCTCTTGTTCACCAGCAACGGAAACGGGTGCGTCGGGTCGAGACCGATCGGGGTGATGATCGGCGCAATCTCGTCGCGGAAATAACGGCGCACCCAGGTCTTGAGTTTGGTCGTCCAGTTGCGCCGACGGATGAAGCGTACCTGATGCTTTTCCAGCTCAGGCAGGAGGATGTCGTTGAGGATCGCGTATTGGCGGTCCACATGACCGTGGACCAGATCGCTGATCCGCGCCAGCGCCTGATGCGGCTGCAGACCATCAGCGCCGGCCTGCTCACGGGCAAAGGTGATTTGCTTTTTCAGACCGGCAACGCGGATTTCGAAGAATTCGTCGAGGTTGCTGGAGAAGATCAGCAAGAACTTCAGTCGCTCCAGCAACGGGTAGGACTCGTCCAGCGCCTGTTCCAGCACGCGGATGTTGAACTGCAATTGCGAAAGCTCGCGATGGATGTACAGGCTGCTGTCATCCAGACCGGGAATGGCGATCGCCGGCACCGCCGCAACCGGTTCGGCCGCCGGCGCGGGTGGCGCAGGCTCCAGTTCCGGCGGGGTTTCGGTGACTTGCTCGACCACCGGCTGAGCTTCTTTTACGGCAACTTCAGTGAGTCCTTCGGTATTCATGGAATGTTCCTGGGAGGGCTATTTCTGCTCTCGTAACAATTGAGCGGCACGAACGGCAAAGTAAGTCAGGATGCCATCTGCACCGGCACGTTTAAAGGCGGTCAATGATTCGAGAATCACCGCTTCGCTCAACCAGCCATTCTGGATCGCTGCCATGTGCATGGCGTATTCGCCACTGACCTGATAGACGAAGGTCGGCACCTTGAAGGCATCTTTGACCCGAAAAAGAATGTCCAGGTACGGCATGCCCGGTTTGACCATGACCATGTCCGCGCCTTCAGACAAGTCCGCGCCGACTTCGTGCAGCGCTTCGTCGCTGTTGGCCGGGTCCATCTGATAAGAGGCCTTGTTCGCTTTGCCGAGGTTCGACGCCGAACCCACGGCATCGCGGAACGGGCCGTAATAGGCGCTGGCGTACTTCGCCGAGTAGGCCATGATCCGCACATTGACGTGGCCGGCCACTTCCAGCGCTTCACGGATCGCCTGGATGCGCCCGTCCATCATGTCCGACGGCGCGACGACCTGCGCGCCGGCGTCGGCGTGGGACAACGCCTGGCGCACCAGTGCGTCAACGGTGATGTCGTTCTGCACGTAGCCGTCGGCGTCGAGAATGCCGTCCTGACCGTGGGTGGTAAATGGATCGAGCGCCACGTCGGTGATCACGCCCAGTTCCGGGAAGCGCTCACGCAACGCACGGGTGGCACGCTGGGCGATGCCGTCGGGATTCCAGGCTTCGGCGGCGTCGAGGGATTTCAGTTGCGGCGGTGTGACCGGGAACAGCGCCAGCGCCGGAATGCCCAGCTCGACCCATTGGGCGGCTTCTTCCAGCAGCAGGTCGATGGTCAAACGCTCCACACCCGGCATCGAGGCCACGGCTTCGCGGCGGTTTTCACCGTCGAGCACAAATACCGGCAGGATCAGATCATCGACCGTCAGCACGTTTTCCCGCACCAGCCGCCGCGAAAAATCATCACGGCGATTGCGGCGCAGGCGAGTGGCAGGGAACAGACGATTGGCGGGGGTAAAGCTCACGGCGGACTCCTGAGCCCGCGCAAACGGGCGAGCGTGACAGTTATAGACGGTCATTATGACGAACGGATGACAGTTGTGTGAGGGCTGTGACAGGTAGCCGCATTCCATTCTCAGTGCAGGAATTGTTCACGTCGAGACACATTTCGATACTTTCCTGAATGTGTCCGAAGGGTTAGGCTGCGCGTTCATTTCGCCAGCACCCAGACAATGCTCCAACAATTTCTGCATGACTTCGGCTACTTTGCCCTGTTTCTCGGCACGTTCTTCGAAGGCGAAACCATCCTCGTGCTCGCGGGTTTTCTCGCGTTCCGTGGCTATATGGACATCAACCTGGTGGTGGTCGTGGCGTTCTTCGGCAGCTATGCCGGCGATCAGCTGTGGTACTTCATGGGGCGCAAGCACGGGCGAAAATTGCTCGCGCGCAAACCGCGCTGGCAAATGATGGGCGACCGCGCGCTGGAGCATATCCGCCGGCACCCGGACATCTGGGTGCTGAGCTTCCGCTTCGTCTACGGTTTGCGCACAGTGATGCCGGTGGCGATCGGCCTGTCCGGATATCCGCCGGGACGCTATTTGCTACTCAACGGTATCGGCGCGGCGATCTGGGCAACGGCGCTGGCGGCGGCGGCGTATCACTTCGGCGCGGTACTCGAAGGCATGCTCGGCAGCATCAAGAAGTATGAGCTATGGGTGCTGGGCGCCCTGCTGTTGCTGGGCCTCGGCCTGTGGCTGCGTCGACGCTTCAAGAACGCCCGCCTGGCCAGACAGGTCTATCAGGACGAGCAAATCGCCAAAGCAGCCCAGGCTGAACAATTGCGCGAGGCCGAGTCGGCCAATCCTGCCGAACCAAAGACGCCGGCTGACTGATTGCGGGCGCTTGCGCCCGACAGCCGGCAAATAATGAACACCCCGCCGTCGTTGCGATCCATGTAGAAAGCGCTCTGTCCCGGTGTTGGCCGGCGCTTGCCGCTCTGGCAACCCGCAGCAATATAGTGGACATTGAGCGCCATGAATCTGGAGAGAAGCCCATGAGCAAAAAAGTTGCAGTGATCCTGTCCGGCAGTGGCGTCTACGACGGCGCCGAGATCCACGAAAGTGTCATCACCCTGCTGCGCCTGGATCAGCGAGGCGCGCAGGTGCAGTGCTTCGCTCCGAACGTTGCGCAGCTGCATGTGATCAACCACCTGACCGGTGAAGAAATGCCCGAATCGCGCAACGTGCTGGTGGAGTCGGCGCGCATTGCCCGCGGCAACGTCAAGGATATCCGCGACGCCGACGTCGATGACTTCGATGCGTTGATCGTGCCCGGCGGCTTCGGTGCGGCAAAGAATCTGTCGAACTTCGCCGTCGAAGGCGCCGGCTGCACCGTACAACCGGATGTGCTGGCCTTGGCCGAGGCGTTTGCCGAAGCCGGCAAACCAGTCGGGCTGATCTGTATCTCACCGGCACTGGCGGCGAAAATCTACGGACCGGGCGTGACCTGCACCATCGGCAACGATGCCGACACTGCCGCCGCAATGAGCAAAATGGGCGCGACCCACGAGGACTGCGCCGTGACCGAAATCGTTGAAGACAAGGCGCGCAAACTGGTCACCACACCTGCTTATATGCTGGCGCAGACCATCAGCGAGGCGGCGTCCGGGATCAACAAACTGGTCGACCGCGTGCTTGAGCTAACGCACGAAAACGACGTCTGAGGTTTTCCTTCGACTAAATGAATACTGAACCCTGTGGGAGCGGGCTTGCTCGCGAAAGCGGTGCGTCATATCGATTGCGGTCGAATGCCCATTTTTTATGTGTGCGGATTAAGCCAGACATGCAGTCACTGTTCT
>NZ_JABWQR010000070.1:0-368 GCF_014270125.1 Pseudomonas sp. SWRI99
TGAACCAAGACCTGATAATCGACCGCCACCAGTTGCGCGCGGTCATAACGCAACAGCAGCGCACGCCCGGCGCCGTTATCCAGGCGCTGAATCCGGTCGGTGCGATCACGCTGCACGGTCAGGCGATTGCCGAACACATCGCTGATCGCCGTCAGCCGTCCCGCGCGAAAGTGATAGAACCGCGGACTGTCGCCGGCCAAAGCCAGGATCAGCTCTTCCGGTTCATCACCCAGAAAGATCGCTGCCCGCGACAGGCTGTTGTGAATCGCCGGGCGCGCAGCGTTGGGCAGGGGAAACCGCGTGCGGCGGTTTTCGTGGTCGATCCAGACGACGCCGTCGCCATCGAAAGCCAGGCGATGGGCCAGCGA
>NZ_JABWQR010000071.1:0-340 GCF_014270125.1 Pseudomonas sp. SWRI99
AGGTTGGTGGTGTCGACGGTATCGGTGACAGTGGTGCTGACCGGAGTTTTGTCGGCAACGAGGTTTTCGAAGTTACCACCCGTCACGTTGGTGATCGAGTTGCTTAGCGATGCCTGACCAGTCAGCGCATCGTTCGGGGCGGTGTAGGTCACGCTGCCGGTGGTTTTGCCGACTTCGATGGTGATGTTCTGACCGTTGGCCAGGGTCACGACGACTGGCGAACCGGTCACTGGTGCGCCAACGGTAGCGGTGTAAGTGACGGCCCCGCCTTCAGCCACCGAGGTATCGGCGGTCAGTTTGACGGTCGAGGTATCGATGGTGTCGGTGACAGTCGTCACAG
>NZ_JABWQR010000072.1:0-330 GCF_014270125.1 Pseudomonas sp. SWRI99
CCCGCCTTCAGCCACCGAGGTATCGGCGGTCAGTTTGACGGTCGAGGTATCGATGGTGTCGGTGACAGTCGTCACAGCCGGAACATTGCTCGGCACGAGATTTTCGAAGTTGCCACCGGTAGCGCTGCTGATGGTTGCCTGCACCGAACCGGCGTCTTTGTAAACGTCATCGGTTGGTGCTGGAACGCTGACATTACCGCTGGTTTCGCCAGCTTTGATAGTGATTACCGCGCCGTTCGACAGGGTCACGGTGACTGGCGAGCCTGCGGCATTGGTCAGGGTTGCGGTGTACGTAATCTGACCACCTTCAGCCACGGAGCCGGTCGCGCT
>NZ_JABWQR010000073.1:0-268 GCF_014270125.1 Pseudomonas sp. SWRI99
GCTTCTAGTAGCATCCCCAGGAATGGCAGCCTCGTCATCTGGACGTGAGGTCATCGTCGCCGCGCACGCCATTGAGGGCGGTCGCGTCATCCAACGCTCTGACCTTCACACCGTCCGGATCGATCCTGGTGTTCTCCCCCACGAAACGGCCACTCTTGCGCAAGTGGAAGGCCGCCAAGCATCGATACGGATCACCGAGGGAACGATTTTGACGTCCTCAGCGGTCCTCTCCGGGTCCGCCGTAGGGTCTGGAAAAGCACTCGTCGGC
>NZ_JABWQR010000074.1:0-263 GCF_014270125.1 Pseudomonas sp. SWRI99
ACTCCTACAGTTTGGATTGGGTGCATCCGGTGAAAATTGGTCGGCTGTCAGGCCGCCATCGCTGGCAAGCCAGCTCCAACAGGTTTCGTGGTTTGCTGGCAGTCACCAGCACCCAACCCCCTCATGTAGGAGTGAGCCTGCTCGCGATAGCGCCAAGTCAGTCACCGATAAGCTGCCCGGCCTGATGCCATCGCGAGCAGGCTCACTCCTACAGTTTGGATTGGGTGCATCCGGTGAAAATTGGTCGGCTGTCAGGCCGCCAT
>NZ_JABWQR010000075.1:0-262 GCF_014270125.1 Pseudomonas sp. SWRI99
GTCGTAAACCTTGTGAGTCGCAATCCTCAAACCCATAGGGTCTATCTGCCATCCCCATTCGGTAGCTTCCAAACTAGGGTTTCTCAATGTTGGTACCAGGTTCCCGGGGACTTGTTCACGTTTTTCGTCGACACTACAAATCGACGATGAATAGTACGAAAATGACACGATGTCACAGGTATTCGACCTGAGTATGCCACGGTCCTTGCCCGTGACGTCGAGTACTACCCCATGGTCGGCCAAGAACTTCTCTGTGTAATAC
>NZ_JABWQR010000076.1:0-262 GCF_014270125.1 Pseudomonas sp. SWRI99
GTGGTCGACTGGCTGCGCGCCCAGCGCGGCTTGATCGGAGCCGGCAAGCAGCCGGGCAATGCGGCCTGGTATCAGGAAATGACCCGCACCCACCAGAGCGTGGTGCCGGTCTACGGCGTGCCGGTGCAGACTCGCGAGCTGTTCGGTGTGCTGCACCTCAAAGGCTTCGTGATCGATGACCGAGTGGTCTACAGCGGTGCCAGCCTGAACAACGTTTACCTGCACAAGTTCGACAAGTACCGCTTCGACCGTTATCACGTGC
>NZ_JABWQR010000077.1:0-252 GCF_014270125.1 Pseudomonas sp. SWRI99
GGCGTCCCCTAGGGGACTCGAACCCCTGTTACCGCCGTGAAAGGGCGGTGTCCTAGGCCACTAGACGAAGGGGACACGCTACCCGGAACACATGGTGTGTGTTTCGGTGTCCAGATCCGCCTCCGAAGAGTGGGTTCTGGTTTCACTCAGCCCCGCCCGAAAGCAGTGCTGTTTAAAATTGGAGCGGGAAACGAGACTCGAACTCGCGACCCCGACCTTGGCAAGGTCGTGCTCTACCAACTGAGCTATTCC
>NZ_JABWQR010000078.1:0-232 GCF_014270125.1 Pseudomonas sp. SWRI99
TGTCACGGCTACGCACTCGTGGTCTCGACATCACCCTCTTCGGCCGCACCAAGGATCAGATCACCGACCCGGAACTAGCCCGCGCCTTCGCCCAGGCGACCGCCCGCAGTGACGCCATCGTGCTTAGTTTCCACGGCGGTACCACTTCCTGCCCGGCATGGCCCGCTCTGGTCGAGGCGTGGAAAAACCGTCGCGAATCCGGTCTGCCGCTGCCGTGGATCCACATCCAACC